>CAMOIZ010000006.1 GCA_946616385.1 uncultured Bacteroidales bacterium
GGCGACGGATATCGCTTTGCCCGAGATGCCGGGCACAGCATCACGCCTCTGTTCCCTTCCCTCACGGCGCTTGTGCCCAAGGGCTACAAGGTTTCGGAAGAAGGCAGGCACATCGACAGGTCCACTCCTCTGAGCGAACTGGGGGAAAAGTTCCAGAATGTCCACTTGAAGAACATTGGAGTTCAACTCGAGATCGAAGGGACCGTTGCAGACAGCGAATTCGGCGACATTGATTTCACAGACGGAGGGATTGAAGGCCCCATAGGCTTCCAACTCAGCCGCAAGGCAGTCAAAGCCATGATCAACGGCTCCCGGGTCAGCCTTGTTCTTGACCTGAAATCAGGAGTTCCCCTTACCGAACTCACGGCCCGTATCAAGGAACTCTGGACCCAGATCGACAAGGATCCCCGAAGCCGCGGTGTAAGGGAAAAGGAGAAATGCCGCATTTTGCTGGGCAAACTGATGCCTTGGGAACTGATTCCGGCTTTTACTGCAAGCAATCCGGGGATAATCACCCTTGAACGCAAAGGGCGTACCGACACGAAAGTCTGGATCAATCTCCCTACCATCGCAAAATGCCTGAAAGAATGGAGGTTCGAGATAGCAGGATATGTCGGATATGAGCGCGCGGTGGTTACCGCCGGAGGAGTTAATACCGATGAAGTCGTTGCAAAGACACTTGAATCGAGACTTGTGCCAGGGCTGCATTTCTGCGGTGAAGTGCTGGACATCGACTCCGACACAGGCGGATACAACCTTCATACAGCTTTCGCAACCGGCCTCCTTGCCGGGCAGAGCGCCGCAAAGTCCCTGCTGAAAGGCTAGGCGTTCCTGCGGTATTCTCCCGGAGTGGTGCCGAAACGCTTGGCGAATTCCCGGTAAAAATACGCCTTGTTGGTAAATCCGCAGCCGTACATTATCTCCTGCACAGTGCGCCGCGTAGTCTTGAGCTGCCGCTCGGCGAAGTCGAGACGGATGTTGCGGATGAATTCCACTGGAGCGGTTCCGGCAACCGCCTTCATTTTTCTGTAAAACTGCATCCTGCTGAGCATCAGCGACTCGGCCACTACATCCGGGGAGAGGTCGTCGCTGTCGATATGGGATGCGATGTAATCCACCACGGAGCCGATGAAGGCCTTGTCTTCCTTTTTCATTTCCCGCCCGGCATACTGCTCCACGGCCGACTTGGCCGAACGGCCGTATTCCATGATCTCGGCATCCCGGCCGAGCAGACGGTCAATGCGGGCCAGAAGATGCCTGGGATGGAAGGGCTTCGCCAGATATGCGTCCACCCCTTTCTCAAGGGCGTCGATCTGGGTATCGACATTGCCTTTTCCGGACAGGAGAATGAAAGGGATATGGCTCAGGCGGCTGCTGCCCCGCATGGCGCGAAGCAGGGCGATTCCATCCATTTCGGGCATGTAAAGGTCGGATATCACCACTTTCGGATCCCAGTCCCTCATGGCCTCGAGGGCTTCCCTGCCGTTATGCACCGCAATAACGTCGAAACGCGAGGAAAGGATAGCCCGGATGAATTCCAGGACGTCGTCATCGTCGTCGGCCACAAGCACCCTGTCCTTGAAAGCGGGCGCTTCCGGATGCTGTTGGGCCGCGTCGTCCGAAGCGGCGACGCGGACACCCTCGTCCGGGATTTCGTCCGAGAGGGAATTTCCGGAATAGACCGGCATTCCCTCCTCGGCTTCGAGCTGCGGAAGACAGATATGGAAAGTGGTGTAGGTGCTGCCGTCGCTGCGGATGGAAATGTCTCCTCCGTGCAGTTCGACAAGGCTCTTGCACATGGCAAGCCCGATTCCGTTGCTCGTGCGGCCTTTGGCCACCGCCCTTTCAAAGCGGTCCAGCACCGCATATCTGTCAAAAATGGAAGCCTGCCTTTCTGCGGGGATGCCCGAACCGTAATTCGTGAAATCCATTTCCAGCCGGTCTTTTCCGGGAGAAAGCGCCACCTCCACGGTTCCTCCGTCCGGGGTATATTTCATGGCGTTGGAGAGCAGGTTGAAGACGATTTTCTCCATGGAATCCCCGTCCGCATTCCATATCACCCCCTCTTCAGGGCAGTTCAGGCGGAAGAATAGAGATGAGCTGCTGATTCTTTCCCTGAAATAATCGAGTTCGGAATTGATCAACGCCACCAGATCCACCCGTCCTATGCGGATCCGCAGATGGCCGGTCTCGGCCTTCCGGAAGTTGATCAGCTGCTGGATGAGGCTCTGCATCCTGCCCGAGTTGGATTCTATGGAATTCAGGTACTTCAGGCCTGCGGCCGACACTGCCTCGCTCCTTCGCAACTCCTCGCAAGGGCCGTAAATGAGGGTCAGCGAATTGGAAAACTCGTGGGCTATGTTGGTGAAGAAATCCAGTTTCGCTTCATGAATCTCTTCCGCAACCCGCCGCTGCTCCTCTTCCTGCTTGCGGCGCTGCCTGTACTTCCTGCGTTCCCTCAGCTGGAACTGGACAACCCCCACCGCAATCACGGCAAGAATCAGGTAGATGGTTTTTGCAAGGCGCGTGCGCCACCACCAGTCCTGCACGCGAAGCGGCAGGGTGTATTCATCGTCGCACCAGTTGCCGTAGGAATCGCTGTGCCTCACGCGGAGCAGGGCGTTGCCCGGACGAAGATTCGAAAAGATGAACTGCCCGGAGTTCCCTACCCTCACCCAGTCCTGGGTAGTACCTTCCAGCATGTATGAAATCTCGCATCTGTCGGTGCCGGCATAGTCCACCGGCACAAAGACAAAACCCACAGAATTCGTTCCCGGCGGAAGCACGAGCTTTTTCCGACCGGAATCGTCCTGCAGAATGGTGGAAGCATTCATCACCCTGTTGTCTATCACCACCGATTTGAGCAGGAAGGGAGGGTTGAACACATTGCCGGCGACTTCCGACGGATTGAACTTGTTGAATCCGGATATTCCGCCGAAATACAGATACGTGCCGTCGCTGAAATATGCCCCGTCGGAGAACTCGTTGCTCTGCAGTCCGTCGTTCTGGCTGTACGACACCGCAATGCCCTTGTCGGGCTCCAGCCTGGCAAGCCCGTTGTTGGTGCTGATCCATATCCTGTTTTCCGAGTCCTGGAGGACGCCGTGCACGGTATTGCCCGGGAGGCCGTCCGCCACCGAATACGAACGCACGTCCCCGCCGGGGCCGAACGCGAAAAGCCCCATCCCTGAACCCGCCCAAAGCGTGCCGTCGGAAGATCTCGCGACGCAAAGCATATCGTCCGCAGAACCCGATGGGAGGGTTTGAGCTGTTCCGCTTTGCTTGTCAAGCCTCACGAGCCCGCCGCCCCTGGTTGCCGCAATGATGTGCGACGGCCCGTCGGCAAGAAGGGAGTAAACTATATTGCTTCCCAGCACATCAAAGGAATAGTTCGCGGCCGAACGGACAGCAATGCGGCCGGCCCGCCTCTCGATACCGAGACGGTAAAGCCCGAACCCGCTGGTGCCAACCCAAAGAGTGTCCCTGCCATCGGGAAGGATGCAGTAAACCGACGAGAAGCCGAGCGAATCAGGGAGCGACAACGCCCTGATGCTCTTGGTCCGCTTGTCGTAGTATGTGACGCCTTTCCCGTCCCCTCCTATCCAGGTTACGTCGGTATCGTCCTGCAGGGCGTAAACCGCATTGTCGGAAAGCCCGTTGCGCACGGTCATCCGGCGTTTCAGCTTTCCGCCCGGGGTAAAAACATAGATTCCGGAACCTTTTGTCCCAACCACAAGATCCCCGTCGGTATTCTTCGTAAAACACCGGACGGCGCTTCCTCCGAACCCATCCGTAACCGGACCGAAATCGTAGATGCTCTCGGAAAGTTTCCAGATACCCTGCATGTCAGTGCCCACCCAGAGGATGTTCTGAGTGCCGCAAAGCAGCGACAGCACGCTCACCCCGTCGAGGATTTTAGAACAGGAAGCGGAACGGAGATCAAGTTCATACACTCCGTCCATGGTGCCGAGAAAAAGCGAGGTCCCGTCGCAGTCCATCGCAAGGGCACGTCCTCCGGAGAAGGGAAGGAACAGATCCGAACCCAGCCTGCGCACGCCATCGGGCTGCTGAATCCAGATATCATCGTTTTTTGCATCGTATCGAACGCAGAGTACCTTGCGCTCGAAGGGTGTCCAGTCGCGAAGCAGTTCTCCGTTTTCAGTAAGAATCCAAAGTACGGAAGCCCGGTCGTAAAAAATGCAGGTGGCGCTCAATTCTGTCACTTTCCGCTCAAGGTTGAAACTACGGCCGTCGAATTTGAAAATCCCGTGCGAATTCACCATGGCATACATCTGCCCGGAAGGGGAAGGCAAAAGGTGAAAAGACCTTTCGGCAAGCATGCGGCCATGCATGGATGAGGAGAAATAACGGGTAAAGGAATCGCTGGACGGATCGTAGCAGTCGATTCCGCGGTCGGTCGCCACCCACATTCTGCCGGAGGAGTCCTCGAAGAGTTCACGTACGACGCTGTTGCCGAGCGAGAGAGAATCGGCAGCGGAGGGCATGAATACCCTGAAGGCCCTGCTGTCGTAAACATTGAGCCCGTCCCACGTTCCGGCCCACAGCAGGGTATTGCCACCCTGGTAGAGTACGTTCACGGAACTGTTCGAAAGGCCGTCGGGGTTTCCGTAGCGTTTTATATCGTATTTTCCGTATACTTCCGTTGCAAAAAAAGTATACAATAAAGTTAATATGCTGATTATCAGTTTCTTCATAAAAACACGTTTTTTACAAAAATAACAAAAAAGTAAGAATTGCATACTCTTTTGTCAAATAAATATACCGCTACGATCACTTAAAGCGAGTAATTTTGCGAAGAAACTAAGACCAATATCATATGGATATCGCAAAACGCAATCCCGCAAACCCCATTCTCAGGCCATCGGACCTGAAGGCGTGCATCCCCGGCATGGAAATCACATGTCTGCTTAATCCCGGAGTATTCCGCATGAATGGAAAAACCTGGCTCCTGCTTCGCGTCGCCGAACGACCTATACAGGAGAACGGTGTCATCAGTTTCCCGGTTTACAATGAAAAAGGAGAAATAGAAGTACTGCGTTTTTCGAAGGACGATCCGGACCTCGACGCAAGCGACCCGCGCGTTATCGGCTACAAAGGGCAGAACTATCTCACCACCCTTTCATATCTGCGCCCGGTATGCAGTGACGACGACGTTCATTTCCGCGAAGACCCTTCCGTAAAGCCCATTTTCGGAGAAGGATTCCAGGAGTCTTTCGGCATCGAAGACTGTCGCGTCGCCACGATGGAGGACGGATTCTGGCTCACGTTTACCGAAGTGTCGCCCGTCGCCGTGGGCGTAGGGCTTATACATACTAAAGATTTCAACGCGCTCACGCGCGAGGGGATGATATTCCCTCCCCACAACAAGGACTGCGCCCTCTTCGAAGAAAAGATAGGCGGCAAATGGTATGCCTTCCATCGCCCCAGCAGCCCCGAACTCGGAGGCAATTACATCTGGGTGGCGGAGTCGCCCGACCGCATCCACTGGGGCCGCCACAAATGCATAGCCACAACCCGCCGCGGAATGTGGGACAGCGCCCGCGTGGGTGCAGGCGCAGCGCCGGTCCGCACGGAAAAAGGATGGCTTGAAATCTATCACGGGGCCAATGCGGAAAACCGCTATTGCCTCGGAGCCCTGCTGCTGGATTTGGAGGACCCGACCAAGGTCCTTGCCAGGAGCGAAGAACCGATAATGGAGCCGGTCGCCCCCTACGAACAGACAGGATTCTTCGGAAACGTCGTGTTCACCAACGGTTTCTACCGCACCGGAGAAGATACGGTAAAAATATTCTACGGAGCATCCGACGAGGTTATCTGCAGCGCGGAATTCTCCATAAGTGAAATCCTCAATACCCTTCACGTGTAATGAAAGGCCTCAACGAACTCGCCTATTTCAAGTCGCAGCCGCTTCAGATCCGTACCCTGCTGCTGACCAACCTGCTGTTTGCAATGGTGCTTCCGCTGATAGAGATATTCGCGGGCGCTTATATCATGCGCAATACCGGAAGTCCTTCATGGGTGGTTGTCTATCAGCTCTGCATGTATGTAGGAATCGTGATGTCCGCACTCCTCAACGGGCTCCTGCTGCGCTGGTTCAAATCGTCGCAGCTGTATGCTTTCGGCATCATCATTTCGTCGGTAGCGCTGATGGTCATGATGTTCATCCGGAGCGTCACCCTCCCCATGCTCTGCGGCACAGGCTTTCTCATCGGCCTCTCCACCGGATTCTTCTGGACAAACCGGTACCTGCTCACCCTGTATGCCACCGACGACGACAACCGCAACTACTTCTTCGGGTTCGAGTCGTTCTTCTTCTCGCTCTGGAACATAGTGATTCCCATCGTGGTGGGCACCTTCCTCGCCTATATCGACGGCAGGACCATATTCGGAATCGTCTTTTCGGTAAATTCGGGATACAGGATCATTACGGTCGCGGCATTCATAATAGCGCTCTGCGCCTGCATCGCCCTCTCCAGAGGGACTTTCCGCACGCCTGAAAGCAAGAATTTCTTCTATCTGAAATACCATCCGCTCTGGAACAAGCTTCTTTCCCTCGCCGGGCTCAAGGGAATGGTCCAGGGATTCCTCGTCACCGCCCCCGCGATCCTTATCATGAAATTCATCGGAGGAGAGGGTTCCCTCGGGCTCATTCAGGGGATAGGTGGCGCGCTCACGGCCGTGCTGGTCTATATCCTGGGACGCGTTGCGAAACCTGAGGACCGCATGAAGATCTTCGGATTCGGACTGCTCGTCTTCTTCCTCGGCACCCTTGCGAACTGCATGCTGTTCTCCGCCGCGGGAGTCATCATCTTCATCCTCTGCAAAGTCCTTTTCCAGCCCCTGCACGACCTTGCCTACATGCCTACGATGATGAAAACCATCGACGCCGTGTCGAAAATCGAGAACAGGGACGAGTATTCCTATATCATGAGCCACGAATTCGGGCTGTTCCTCGGACGCGCATTCGGGATGGTGCTCTTCATCGTGATGGCCAGGCTCTTCTCCGAAGACATAGCCCTGCGCTATGCGCTCCTGATCGTGGGAGCCCTGCAGATGCTGAGTCTGCCTCTGGCACAGAATATTATCAAGAACATCGACGGCAGAAAATGAAAAGAACATACATCATAACATTTATTGCGGCGGTTCTTGCCGCCTGCAGCACCACTAGTCAGGACTTCGGGCCCGCCTCGGCCCAGGTGAGCATTCCCAGAGTGGAGATGATGGCGGCCATGCCGCAGCCCTACAAGATGCTAGACTGGAAGCAGAAAGCCCTCGATTTCGATGCCTATGCATACGATTTCGAAAGCACCCTTCCCGCAGGACCGGTAATCTGGCTAGACAGCGCCCGCCGCAACATCGACCAGGTGACTTTCGGCCTCTATACCGCAATGAAGGACGCCCGCCAGGGCCCTGACAACAACAACGGCGAGTTTCACGAAAGCCTGAACATCCTACACACCCTTCTGGGAGCCGGCCTGAACGGCATCGACAAGACTTCCCAGAACGGGTTCAACTGGGTGAAGATGAGCCAGAACTATTTCAACAGCGACAACGGCTGGAACATCGTCATGAACAACACCTGCCCGGAAGTGGCCCTCCTGGGAGGAGGATATGGCCGGGACTGGTGGTACGACGTGTTCCCGAACGTGCTTTATTATGCCGTAAGCGATGTCTTCCCCGGAGTTGACGGCGCCGATGAAATCATGCGCACCGTGGCCGACCGCTTCGCGCAGGCGGACGAAGTGCTGGACGGAAACTACGACTTCACCTATTTCGACTACTCGCAGATGAAGGGCTGCAACAACTGGATTCCCAAACAGCAGGATGCGGCCGGCGGACATGCCTGGGTGCTTTACAGCGCATACCGCAAGTTCGGCGACGAACGCTATCTGCGCAGGGCAAAGACCGCGATGGCCGCCCTCGACTCCCAGACCGAAAGCCGCTTCTACGAGATACTGCTGCCGATGGGCATCTACACCGCGGCGAGGCTCAACGCCGAGCACGGCTGCAACTACGACACTGAAAAGATGCTGAACTGGGTGTTCGAAGGATGCAAGGCGCCCGACGGCCGCAACGGATGGGGCATAACCGCCGGGAAATGGGGCGATTACGAGATCAGCGGACTGCAGGGCAGCCTCATCGACGGAGGCGGATTCGCCTTCCTCATGAATTCCATCGACGTCGCCTGGCCCTTCGTGCCCATGGTAAAATACGAACCCCGGTACGCCCGCGCCATCGGCCGATGGATGCTGAACAACGCGAACAACTGCCGGCTCTTCTTCCCGGATCAACTTCCGGATGAACTGCAGTGCCTGCCCGGCATGCAGGATTACACCAACTCCATCATCGCCTACGAAGGCCTGCGCTACGAAGACAGGCGTTTCGACCCGGAACTGCACGCGGGCAAGCACCCGATCGCGCTCGGAGACGGCCCGCTGTGGAACGAGAACAATCCCCGCGAAAGCATGTTCAGCGTGTACAGCACTTCCGCTGTGGGCTTGCTCGGCGCCATCGTGCAGACCACCGACGTGGAAGGAATACTTCGCCTGGACTGCAACGCCACCGACTTCTATGCCTCGAAGCCCTATCCTGTTTATTTGATGTACAACCCCTGCGACACCGACAGGAAAGTGCGCTACAACGTTTCCGAAGGACGTAAAGACCTCTTCGACATTGTTTCCCGCACCTACCTGGCAAAGGGAGTGCGCGGCAGCGCACGCATCTGCATCCCTTCCGACGCTTCGGTGGTCGTGGTGGAACTTCCCGCAGGCTCGAATATACTCCGCGCCGCTGACGGCAACCTTACTGTAAACGATAACATAATTGCATATCATGAAAAGAATAATTAACCTTGTCGCCGTGCTGCTGATGCCGCTCGCCATGCAGGCTCAGAACCTCGTTAGCGGTACGGTCACCGACGCCGCCAACGGCGAACCGCTGATCGGTGTGGGCGTAGTAGTGAAAGGCACGACTACCGGCACCACCACCGATCTGGACGGGCGTTACAGCCTGAGCGTCCCGGACGGAGCCACTCTCGACTTCGAATATATCGGCTACGCAAAGGCGAGCGCCCCCGTAGGAGGCCGCAGCCTTGTCAACATCTCCCTTCAGGTGGATGCACAGTTCCTGGAAGAGGTCGTAGTAGTGGGTTATTCCGTAATGAAACGCCGCGACGTGCTCGGAGCAGTGAGCAAAGTGGACGGGAAAGACCTCTCGAAGATTCCGGTTTCTTCCGTGCAGCAGTCCATGCAGGGACGCATCGCCGGCGTTAACGTAACATCCGAAACAGGAGCGCCGGGAGCCGGCATTTCAGTCCGCGTACGCGGTACCGGTTCAATATCCTCCAGCAACGAACCCCTCTACATCGTGGACGGCATTCCCGTTGAAGGGGCGCTCAACACCATCGCCGCGGGCGACATCGAAGAAATAAGCGTGCTGAAAGACGCCTCTTCCGCCGCCATCTACGGTTCCCGCGCCACCAACGGCGTGGTGCTCATCACCACCAGGAGCGGAAAGGACGGCGATGCGAAAGTGCAGTACAACATGCAGGCGGGCGTGCAGTTCCACGGACGTCTTCCGAAAATGACGAATACCGCCCAGTATATAAAGCTCTACAACGAGGCCGCGACGGCGGACAACGCCGCTTCGCCGATCAAGAGGGATCTCATAGAAGGCGAATACCTCAAGGATTTCGCCGATGTGAACCACCTCGAGGAGATATTCCGGGTGGCCCCCATTCACCAGCACGAACTCTCGGTGAGCGGCGGCAGCAAGAAAACCCAGTATCTGGTATCCGCTTCCTGGTTCGACCAGGAGGGTATCATCCGCCATTCCGACTACGACCGCGCAAACATCCGCAGCAGCATAACTTCCCAGGCGAAGGACTGGCTCAAGGTCAGCATGAACGTGAGCGGTTCCCTTTCCAACAACCGCCTGCTCGCAAGCTCCGGCGACGGATATAACAACGACATGGGCGGCTCGGTAGTGCGTTACGCCCTGTTCCGCAACCCCGCCATTCCGGTCCGCGACGCCGACGGCAACTATGTGGATTCCCCCGGTGAATACTACGGCAACGCCGTCTATAATTCCTTCTTCGGCAATGGCTACAGCCCTGAAGGACTTGCGGAGTACACCGACCGCACCAACCGGACCAAGACCTTCCTTGCCACCGGCAACGCCATCGTGAACTTCACGAAGGACATTTTCTGGAAGACCACGATGGGACTCGACTACCGCACCAACAATTTCCGTCTCTTCAACCGCACCTGGGGCACCGACAACCGCATCAATGCGGTGAACGGGCTCACGTACCGCACGAACGAGAACATCAACTGGACGGTAAACTCCACCTTCAACCAAAACCTGGAATTCGGTGAGCACCACGTCAACTATCTGCTCGGAGCCGAAGCTATCAAGAACCACGAGTACGTGATTGCCGCGAGCAACGAAGCTTTCTCGTCCAACGACCCTTCCCTGCTCTACATCAGCCTGGGAGAAGGGGCGCTCAACGCCAGCAACGGTGAAAGCGGATCCGCCCTGCTTTCCTTCTTCGCCAGCGCAAACTACAATTACGGCGGACGCTACTACGCTTCCGCCATCCTGCGCCGCGACGGATCTTCCCGTTTCATGAAGGGCAACCGCTGGGGAACCTTCTATTCCGCATCCGCAGGTTGGAACATGGAGCAGGAGGAATTCCTCAAGGACGTGGACTGGCTGAGCAAGCTCAAGCTGCGCGCCGGATACGGAGCCATCGGCAACCAGAACATCGCCCTTTACGCTTATTCCGACCGCTATGGCGGCAAGTACTACTACTCCATCGGGGGCACGGCGGTTGACGGATATGCGCAGACCAGCCTCGGAAACGACAACCTGAAATGGGAAACATCCCGCCAGTTCAACGCGGGCGTGGATGTGGAAGTGCTGAAAGGCAGCCTGGGCGGATCGATCGACTACTACTACAAGGTGACCGACGACATGCTCGTCCAGGAATCCCTCCCCACTTCCGTGGGATACAGTTCCACCCCCTGGATCAACAACGGCAGCGTGCTCAACACCGGCATCGACCTGGAAATATTCTGGCGCAGGCAGTACAAGGACTGGGGCTTCGACCTCACCTTCAACGGAGGATACCTGCACAACGAGGTCCTCAGCCTGGTATCCCCCATGCAGGGAGGCCTTGTGAACGACGGAGTATATGCGACCCGCACCGAGGTCGGGCATCCCATCGGATCCTTCTACATGTATAAGATGACGGGCATCTTCCAGGACAACAGCGAAATACTGCTGAGCCCCTACCAGGGCAGCGGAGTCAAGCCCGGCGACGTGAAATACGCCGACATCAGCGGCCCCGACGGAGATGAAGACGGAATCATAGACAGCTACGACCGCACCTTCGTGGGCAGCGCAATTCCGAAGTTCACCGCCGGTCTCAACTTTTCCGCCAACTGGAAAAACCTCGACCTGTCGCTCTTCTTCCAAGGAGCGTTCGGGCAGAATGCCTACGTGCAGTACCTCAACGACTCGGAAGGTTTCTACCGCGGCTTCCCCACCACTCTCCGCTACTATAACGAGCACTGGACGGAAACCAACCATTCCAACACCCAACCGAGGGCGATCTGGAACGGATCCAACAACCGCAAGATTTCCACGAGATTCCTCGAGGACGCCTCCTACCTGCGTTTGAAGAACCTGCAGCTCGGCTACACCCTCCCCAAACCGGAGCGCCTGAAACTGGCCGGCCTGCGCGTTTACATCGCGGCGACCAACCTTCTTACTCTCACAGGCTACACGGGCCTCGATCCTGAAATGACCGTGAACGCCAACTCGACTGAAGAAGGAGACCGCGCCAACGGCATCGACTGGGGAAATTACCCTGTCGCCAAGAGCGTTACATTCGGCATGAACCTTACATTCTGATGAAAATGAAGACGACCAGATTATACACCATGGCAGCGGCGGCGCTCCTCGCCGTCTCCTGCGAAGGCTTCCTGAACGAAGAGCTTAAAGGCAGCTATTCCTCGGACACCTACTACACTTCCGCCAGCAAGGCCGAAATGGCGGTGAACGCCATCTACAACTCCCTGTACGGCAACAATCTGTGGATTTTCGGCGACGTGGCCTCCGACGATTCGGTCAAGGGCGGCGACGACGGCGACCAGCCGCAGATAAGCGAAATCGACCTTTTCACCACCACCAATGACAACGGTTCAGTCGCCACTTTCTGGCAGGACTGCTACGAAACCGTCAACCGCGCCAACAACGTGATCGCGCAGGTGCCGGCAATGGGCCTGGACGCATCCGTGGAAAGCGCCCTCGTGGGTGAAGCCAAATTTCTGAGGGCTTATTCCTACTTCAATCTCGTGAACGTGTTCGGGAAAATTCCCCTCAAGACCAAGCCCCAGACCACCTCTGCCGCGATCCATGTCGGCCTGAGCGAAATCAGCGCCGTTTACGCGCAGATCGATGCCGACCTCACCGACGCCGCAGCAGGGCTTACCAACACAAGGAACGGACGCGCGAACAAGGCGGCGGCATATGCCCTGCTTGCGAAGAGCAAGGTCTTCCAGCAGAAATACGACGAGGCCCTGCAGGCCATCTCCGATTTCGAAACCCTCAACAGTACCCTTTCACCCAAATACTCTCTTGAGCCCGTTTATTCCGACCTGTTCAAAAGCGGCGGAGAAAACAGCGTGGAAAGCATCTTCGCCATCCGCTACGTAAGGAACACTACCGTTACCAGGGGAAACAACCTCAACGTGTGGTTCGCTCCGTACAGCGAAGAGGGAGGATACCACTTCAACCAGCCGAACCAGTCGTATGTGGACTGCTTCGACGAAAAGACCACCGACAGCAAGGATGACCCCCGTCTGGACGCTTCCATCGGGCGCGACGGCCAGCCCTGGTTCAACGGCACCACCTTCGACAAGGCCTGGGGCAATGTCACCGGCTATCTCGTAAAGAAATATGATGAGGACAAGACGGAAGGGGTGGCCAAAAGCCAGACCACCGTTCCCCAGCACAGGATCCGCTACGCCGAAGTGCTGCTTCTCAAGGCGGAAGCCCTCAATGAGAGCGGAGCCACTGGTGCAGAGGGGCCCCTCGACCAGGTTCGCGGGCGTGCAGGCCTGGCACCCACCTCTGCAAGCACCCAGGCGGAGCTTCGTGACGCCATCCGCAAGGAACGCCGGCGCGAACTCGGCTTCGAATTCCACCGTTTCTTCGACGTGATGCGCTACGGGCAGGAATATGCCGTCGCGGCGCTCGGTGCCGACGCCTGGCCTTCGGGACGCTACTACTATCCCATTCCCCAGGCGGAAACGGATGCCAACAATGCACTCAAGAAATAAAATACCAAAACATAAACCTATCATTTTTTATCAACATTTTTAATCAACAAAACATGAAAAAGTTTTTTATCATCGCCCTTGCAGCCATCAGCCTCTGCGCAGTCAGCTGCAATAAGGACGGCAATGATGAGGAAAAAGTGGACCTTACCGAACTCAACAACCTCATCGAAAGGTGCGAAACTCTCGTAAGCAGCGCAAAACCCGCCGTTTACAGCCAGGCTTCCATCCAGGCATTCTCCAAGACCATCAGCGAGGTCAAGACCGCTGCTGAAAGCGCAAAGAAGCAGACAACTGTTTCCAGCCTCATCGCACGTCTGAAAGAGGCCAAGGCCACTTTCGAAGATTCAGCCACCGACGGAGTCAAGAATTCCGACACCATCTTCAAGCTCAGCTTTGACGAAGGCGCCGGCACCTCCCTCAAAACCGAAGGCAAGTATGAGTGGACTGCCAAGCTCGAAAAAGGTGCAGAGGAGCTCTTCCCTAACACCAAACTCCCTGAATTCGTGAACGGAAAGATCGGCAAGGCCCTTCACTTCGATGAAGCCTCCCACCTCTCCATCGCCGACTATGTTCCCGCGGCCGTTACCGGCATCGGATCATTCTCCATCGCATGCTGGGTAAAGCCCGACGAACTCCGCGCTTCCAACTACATCGTGTCGCTCAACAGCTGGCACGTATGGAAGTTCCAGACCCAGGACGGCGGCAAGCCCTTCTTCACCCTGGCAACCGACAAAGGTATCGCCGATATGGACAATGAGACCGACGGTTCCGTCAAGGTCGGAGAGTGGAGCCACCTCGCAGTATCATGGAGCAACACTACCGGCGACATCAACATGTACGTGAACGGTGTCCTTACCAAGACCTGGAAAGGTGACCAGCACGACGGCAAACACGGCACAGGCAGCAAGATCGCAGCCATCGAAGACGAAGGTGTCGAACTCGCCATCGGATCCGATGTCACCATCAACATGAGGCGCGGTGCCGACAATGCCGAAATCACGTCCTGGGATGCCTACTTCAAGGGCGCCATCGACGAACTCGGCGTTTACAGCGTGGCCCTCACCCAGGGACAGGTTACCAAACTCTACAACGACGGTCTTTAACGGATACGCCATTTCCTGACAGGCGGCGGCTGACCCTGCCGCCTGTTCCCATCAAAAACGGAAGCATGAAAAAGAATCTTCTCATCTGCCTGTTCGCAACCCTTGCCCTGGCCTGCAACTGCCATAAGGACAATGGCGCAGGCGAAAAGACATGGACCTACAACGACCCGGTGCTTGGAAACGCCTTCCCCCAGGAAAGCATCAGCCGCATAATAGCGATGCCCAACATTCCTGAAACCTACAAGATGCTGGACTGGAAGAAGAAAGCCCTCGACTACGACGCGTATGTATTCGACTGGAACGCCGAAGATGACGCCCGACCGCTGATCTGGCTCGATGAAACTCACAAGAATTTCGACCAGAACACCTTCGGGCTCAAGACCACCGTGGGCGACGTCCGGCAGGGAGCGCACAACCAGCCGGGGCACGAAGCCATCAACACCATCGCCGCAGTGATGGGAGCGGGACTCGTGGGCATCGACAAGACCTCACAGGACGGCCGCAACTATGTGAAGATGGTTCAGAATTACTACGCGAAGTCGGAACGCTGGAACATCATGCTGAACAACACTTCCGGCTCCGCCGGGGACTGGTGGTACAACATGCTTCCGAACCTGCTGTATTATGCGGTATGCGACATATTTCCCGGCGTTGACGGGGCAGACGCCATCCAGCGCAGCATAGCCGACCAGTTCGCAAGGGCCGACGAAACCCTGGGCGACAACTACTCTTACTCCTTCTTCAATTATTACTCCATGCACGGCTTCTCCACCGGAATCCCCAAACAGGAAGACGCCGCGGCAGGGCACGCATACGTGCTTCTCAACGCCTACAACAAATTCGGCGACGAACGCTACCTGCAGCGCGCGGAGAACGCCGTCAACGTGCTCGACAACCTTACCGAGAGCCGTTTCTATGAAATAATGCTGCCTTTCGGCGTCTATGCCGCGGCATACCTCAACGCCACGCGGGGGAAGGAATACGACGTGAAGAAAATCCTCAACTGGACCTTCGAAGGGAACAAGTCCAACGGACGGAGGGGCTGGGGCGTAATCATCGATAAATGGGGGCCCTACGATGTCTACGGTCTGCAGGGCAGCATCACCGATGGCGGAGGATACGCCTTCCAGATGAACTGCTACGAAATGGCTTGGCCGCTGGTGCCCATGGTGAAATACGAACCCCGGCTCGCAAAGGCTATCGGCAAATGGATGCTGAACAACGCCAGCGCAAGCCGCCTGTTCTTTCCCGACGAGATTGCCGACGAATACCAGGCCTGCGCCGACATCAAGGGCATCACGGGCGGCGTCATCGGCTACGAAGGACTGCGCAAGACCGACCGCTACGGCAAGCTGAGCACATCCCCGGTTGCCGAGGGGGACGGCCCGAGCTGGACTTCATCAAATCCGAAGAGCACCATGTTCAGCCTGTACAGCACTTCCCCGATAGGCATTTTCGGAGCGATCATCGCAAAGACGGACGTGGAAGGCATACTGTCGCTGGACTGCAACGTGACGGATTTTTATGCTCCCAGGCCCTACCCGGTCCATCTCATGTACAACCCGTACTCAGAGACAAAGACGGTGTCGTATTACCCCGCCAGGAAATGTGACCTTTTCGACGTGGTGGCATGCGATTATATCGCCAAGGGTGTATCCGGAATAGTATCAATCGACATCCCTGCCGACACCGCCGTGCTGGTGACTGAACTGCCCGCCGGCGCTGAACTCCACGAATACAAGGGGCACATAGTCGCCGAAAAGCAGCATGTGGTGGTCTGGTAAACTCCTGCTGGCTCTCAGCCTTGCACTTCCCCGCATAGGCACCCAGGTTTTCATAGAGCCGGGCCAGAGCGACGCCGAAATTGACGGCTGGTTCGCACGCATGGAAGAATGCGGCATGGATATCTGCCGCATCAGGATGTTCGAAGAATACGGGCCGGAGCTGTTCGACAAAGCTTTCGACGCAGCAGAGAGGCACGGAATCAAAATATTCGCGACTCTTTTCCCGGCAGATCCCGACCGGTCGATAGGGGGTTTCAAATTTCCTTTTACCGAACGGCACGAAAGGGAAATTGCTGATTATATCAGGCGTTTCGTATTGCATTTCAAGGACAGGGAATGCCTTCAGGGGTGGGTTCTGCTGAACGAACCCGGCACGGAAGGAGTAATTCCGGACCGGCCTTACACGCAGGACGCATTCCGCAGGTGGAAAGAATCCCACCCCGACACTCGCAGCGATGCATACGCGAAATTGTCCGACTTCGACAGGGAAGCATTCCTCACCGACCACACTACCGGCTTTTTGGCATGGATAGCGGAGCAGATAAGGAAATATGACACCGTGCATGACCTGCATGTAAACAACCACCAGATTTTCGACAACATTGCGGAATACGACTTCCCCGCATGGAGGGGATTTCTTACATCGCTCGGGGCGTCCGCACATCCAAGCTGGCATTTCAGCTATTTCAGCAGGAACGCATACTCCGACGCCATGGCAGCCAATTGCGCAATAGTCCGGTCAGGGGCCGGGCCGCTCCCGTTCTGGATCACGGAACTGCAGGGAGGCAACAACACCTACTCCGCCAGGAATGCCTTCTGCCCCACGGCCGATGAAATCCGGCAATGGATGTGGACCGGGATAGCCTCCGGCATCGAAGGGCTGATGTTCTGGACCCTGAATCCCAGGGCGGTGGGCGGAGAAGCCGGCGAATGGGGGCTGCTGAATTTCCGGAACCTGCCATCCGACAGGATGGAAGCAGCATCCGAGGTTATCCGCACAATGAAGGCCCGCCCGGAAGTATTCAGCGGAGTGAAGCCCGCAGGCGGGAGCATCACCCTCATGTATTTCAGGGAATCCCTGTGGGCCGAAGCGAAAGTGCAGCTGGGGGATCTTCATGATGCCGCCTACGAGGGCAGGCACTGCGGAGGAGTCGTCAAATCGCTGCTGGGTTTCTATGAAATGTTTCTTAGAAAAGGCATGGACGCCACGATCTGCGAAGCCCGCGAGTTCGACTGGCAGAGTGCCGGCTTCAGCGGCAGGACGATCATCCTCGCAAATCAGATATGCATCCCTTCTTCCTTTGAAGAGCCGCTCAGGAATTTCGTCGCAAAGGGAGGCACCCTCATCGCGGAAGGGCTTACGGGATGGTATGACGAGAACATGAAATGCACGTTCCAGACAGGGTTCGGACTCAGGGATGTATTCGGCACCTCACTCCTTGAGTGCAAATGCACTCCCGGCGATTTCAAGGCCGACATCGGATCCACCGTTCAGAATGTTCACCTGTGGTATGGAATCCTGGAGGACGGGCAGCCCTTTTCACGCCATTCGTTCGGCAGGGGAAAAGCCGTATGGATACCGTCGTGCATCGCGCTCGGGGCACGCAGATCCGGGGATTACCGAAGTCTTTTCAAACTTGTATCCAAGGACATCCCCTACGGTGAAGATCCGGTGATAAAGAAAGCCGGAACCGGCATCACGATGCTGAATTTCACTTCCGGCGGACACAGGTACTCGCTGGTTCTCAACAAGGGAGACAGACGTGAAAGGGTGGCCCTGACATCACGCCCGGAAAGTGTAGTTTATGCAAGCAAAGGGGCGCGACTCAGTGGCAGGAGACTCCGCACCCGACCGGAAGAATGCGTAATAATACGCTGGTAATCAGAAATCTGCCATCCTCGACACCGGGGCGACGTCCATAGGAGTGCGCTCCCCTGCCAGATAATGATAGTAGCCGGCAATCGCTATCATGGCCGCGTTGTCGGTAGTGAACTTGAATTCAGGCAGATACGTATTCCATCCCCGCTTGCGGCCCTCTGACACTATACGGTCGCGCAGGCCGCTGTTCGCAGAGACGCCGCCACCTATGGTGATCTCCTTGATGCCGGTCTGCTTCGCCGCCTTCACGAGCTTGTCCATCAGAATGTCGATCAGAGTCTTCTGAAAAGAAGCGCAGATATCTTCCTTGTTCTTTTCCATGAACATGGGGTCTTTGGCCATTTCGTCGCGTACGAAATACAGCAGCGAAGTCTTTATGCCGCTGAAACTGTAGTCCAAGCCGGGGACATGGGGCTTTGCGAACTTGAATCTTTCAGGATTTCCCGACTTTGCGAGCCTGTCGATCACAGGTCCTCCCGGATACCCGAGTCCCATCATCTTGGAACACTTGTCGAAAGCCTCGCCCACAGCATCGTCGATGGTCTGTCCCAGAATCTCGAAATCCAGAGGAGAATTCACTTTCACTATCTGGGAATTCCCCCCCGAAACAAGCAGGCACAAATAGGGAAATGAAGGCTGTATGACAGGTTTGTCCTTCTGTTTTACGAAACCGGCAAGTATGTGTCCCTGAAGATGGTTCACCATGACGATGGGGATATCGAGAGCGAGTCCGAGGGCTTTGGCGAAAGATGTTCCCACCAGAAGCGAACCCAGCAGCCCGGGGCCGCGCGTGAACGCAATCGCCGTAAGGTCGGACGCCTTGATGCCGGCGCGGGAAATCGCCTCGCTCACGACCGGAACGATATTCTGCTCGTGAGCCCTGGACGCGAGTTCCGGCACCACGCCTCCATATGCCTTGTGAACATCCTGACTCGCAATCACATTCGACATAAGCCATCCGTCGGCGATGACAGCGGCAGAAGTATCGTCGCAGGAGCTTTCAATTCCTAAAATAATGTCCATTTCAAGTGTTTTACGCATGCAAATTTAAGCATTATTTCTTATTTTTGTAGATTACAATAATTGCGCACGTACGAAAAGGAGCAAAGACATAGCGGTACGGATCTTCGGATTTGTGATACTGTTGCTGATGACGGCAGCAGTGGCCGTGCAGTCGCCGGGCGTGCAGGACCGGCTGGTGCGCAATTTCCTTTCCAGAGTTGGCGACAAACTCGGAGGCGACATCTCTTTCTCTTCTGTCAATTTCCAGGCCCCCGGCTCTTTGGAACTGAAAGACGTGCTTCTGGTCGATGCAAATCCTTATTCGGAAGACCGATACGGCACTGGTTTTTTCTGGACCGACACCCTTGCCTTCGTGAAGCAGCTGAGCGCAACCGTCTCGGCGAAAATGCTCCTTAGCGGGAAGGGAGTTCATCTCAGTCGGGTGGACCTCCGCGGCGCCAGCGTCTATCTTGCCCTCGAACCCGACCGCCAGATCAATTTCGAGCGGTTCATCAGAATGGAGAGCAAAGACTCCTCCGCCACTCCGCCGATTTCGGTAGGAAAAGTTTACGGTGAAGACATCCGTTTCAGGATGTCGGACTTCTCCCGGCCGGCAAAACAAACCCCTCCAACCGCCATCAGCTACGACGATTTCGATGCTCATATCGGTGTGCTTGAAGCCCGGGACATCAGCATCAGGGACGGATACGTCAGCGCAGTTGCAGACAGAATCACAATTACCGAAAAAAGCGGTGCGGATGTAGTTGTGAGCGGCCGCACCAAAGTGGGGCACGGTCTTGCGGTTATCAAGGACATACACATTACCGATTCTCTCAGCGATGTCCGCATACCACTCTACTCGATGGCCAGCAACACGATGCGCGACTATTCCGAGTACTGCCAGAAGGTCAGGATGAAATTCAAGGTAGCGAAGAGTACGGTGGCGTCGGAGACCATTTCGAAATTCTCACTCGGGAGACTCGACGGGATGGACTTCCTGCTTGATATCGACGGTGCGGAAGGCGACGGTTATGTCAGCGACCTGAACATCAGCAAACTCAAATTCACCGACCTCTACGGCGGCGTTGCAGGTGACGCCTCACTGCGCATTACCGGCATCACCATCACACCGGACTGGGTAATCGACGGAAAGATCAATTCCATCCGGCTCACTACTTCTGGAGCCAGTGCCATGGCGGGCAGGATGCTGGGCAAAAAGCTGGATTTCAGCAATTTCGCCAAGAATCAGCCGATTGAACTGAACGGATCGGTGAAGGGCCCGCTGAGCAAACTCGCCGCCAATGCAAAATTGAAGACAGGCACGGGAACGGCGAATGCCGTGCTGACCATCAAAGATGCAAGCTCGACAGGCAAGGACTCCCGTATCGAAGGTACCCTGCAAACAAAGAATCTGGATGTAGGCAGGATCATCAACAAGGATTTCATCGGCAAAGTCACAGCAAACACCGGCTTCAGGGCGGTATTCGGAAACGACGGAATAAATGTGCAGGCCGACTCCCTGATCGTGGACAGGCTGTCCCTGCTTGGATATGATTATACAGGAATAGCCGCTGCAGGAGCATATTCCGACAACGCTTTCGACGGAAAGATCATCTGCGCTGACCCCAACCTCAACTTCATTTTCCAGGGGATATTCAACCTGTCGCCCAAGACGAAGAATGCACTTTACAAATTCTCCGCCAATGTAGGATACGCCGACCTCGAGGCTCTCCACCTCGACACCAGGGGCGGTGCATCCAAGATTTCCGCTGAACTGAACGCAAATCTCATGAAGATTGCACGCGGAGATCTTCTGGGCGACTTCAACATCTACGACCTTACTCTCGAGAACGACAACGGTGTCAAGCATATCGGCGACATTTATGCAGGATCGCACACCAACGGCGACATAAGCCGCGCCCAGATACGGTCTTCCTTCCTCGATGCCGGATATGTCGGAAACCGCAACCTCCTGGACTTCTTCAACGATATCCAGACGGTCACCACCCGACGCGAACTTCCGGCCCTCTACAGTGTCCACGACAAAGACAAGGGAGACGCTTCCGCCGACTACGACATAAGCATCGATTTCCACGACAGCCGCGATCTGCTGTCATTCATCAAACCGGGCGTTTACATTGCAGATTCCACGAGGATCGACGTGCGAATGCAGAACGGCAATCTTGCAGGACGGATTCATTCCCCGAGGCTGGCGTATCTCACCAATTACCTGAAGGGACTCGAGATTACAGTCGACAATATGGGAGGCAGCACGAACGCCACCCTTCTCACGGAAGAACTCCGCATGGGGCAGATAGGGTTTACCAACAGCGCCCTTACCGCCTTCGCCCAGAGCAACGAATACTTCCTCAGTTTCCACTACGACAACATCGTGGGAATGGATAACGTCGGAGAGCTTTATCTTGCCGGAGAAGTGGGCCGGGATGCCACCGACACCCTGTTCATCAATGCAAAGCCACTGTCGTCATACATCCGTTTCAACGATTCCCAATGGGATCTTGCAGAGTCCGACATCTACTACCGCGCCGGAGAAGCCAGATTCAACAACGTCCTGATCTATAACGGAGAGCAGTCCATAAGCATTAACGGCGGACTCTCCCCTACCAAGACCGATACGCTCGTGCTGGGCATCAACCGGGTGAACATGGACATCATCAACCACTTCACAGGCAGGGACTATGGCATCAGCGGCAGCGCATCCGGCAGGGCGATGCTCAGTTCGCCTCTCAGAAGCAACATGAAAGGTCTGCTGAACGTATCCTGCGACTCGCTGACGGTTGCGGGGGAAGATGCAGGTTCACTCAGGCTGGCCATGGTTTACGATAAACCCGCCGACAAGGTGAGTGCATTCCTGCGCGACATTGCAGGAGAAATCGACGCTCTCAACGTCAAGGGCAGCTACAGGATGAGCGAAAGGAATCTGAA
>CAMOIZ010000007.1 GCA_946616385.1 uncultured Bacteroidales bacterium
GCTGAAGTCGCACAATGTCGCCGTCGTGCCATTCACGCGCCAGCCTTACAATAGGCCCTTCTGCTTGAATCGCCTCTCCATTTATGCTTAAAGAGCTTTCTGCCGCCCACGTGGGGATGCGCAGTTCAAGAGGGAAGCGGACGGACTTGTCGGTCGAAACGATGAACTCTATTGTTCCGTCCATGGGGTAAACGGTTTTTTCTTCAATGCAGACATTTGCATCTCCGATGCCGGCATTTACCCGGCAGGGAGAGTAAACCAATGCGGCAAGCCCTCCGTCGCGAGTGGAATACCAGAGATTTCTCGTGAATTTTGGCCAACCCTGATGATGGTTGCTGAGGCAGCAGGGGTAAGCGGTCAGGAATCCGAATACCTGACCCGTGCCTTTTTGGCCGACATCGAAATTGTGCAATCCCAATGTGACCTGTGCCTGGTTAGGCTTCTGGAAGTACTGGTGATAGCGGAAGTCGTCGCTGGTCTGGGCAGGCAGTGCGTTGAAGGCAATACGCTCGAGCTCGTCGGCATAGTGGGTGTTACCGGTAATGGCAAGCATGCGTTCGTAACTGAACATGAGTTCCACGGCGCTGCATAGCTCGGATCCCTGACGTGGATCATTTCCGTGCAGGGCTTCGTCGCCTCCAAACATGCCGTTGGCGAATCCGTTATATTTGCGAAGGTCTGCAAGACCTTTTTCGATGGCGTCAAGATATTTGTCGTCCTTTGCGTACTGCCAATATATGACGGGCTCCTTAAGCCCCTGGGCGAGATTTACGCAGTGAATGCTTCCCGGGGTAGAGAGAAGTTCGCCATTCAGGAATTCTCCCGTAAAATCAAAACTCTGGGAATGAATCAGGTCCGCCAATTCGAGAAGATACTCCTTGTGTGTGAGCGTATAATACCACAGGACCACATCCAGATTGTCTCCTGCCCGATAGCGGGCCCAGAACGTCCATTTGTCGAGTGGCGTTTCGGGGAGAGTGGAGAGTTGATATTTGAAATACCGATCGAAAAACTCCATCACACGTTCGTCGCCGGTGGCCTCGTAGTATTGCCTGAGGACTTTGAGCATCACGATGCGGGGCCACCAGTCCAGTGGCAGTCCGCGCTGGAGCCCTTCGATATAGGGATATCCTTTGTCGGGGCCGAAGAAACCGTCTTCCTTCTGGCTTGCCAGAGCCCATTCCACCCATTTCTGAGCCTTGTCTTTGAGTGCCTGGTCGTCCAGGATATAAGCGAGTGGCAGCAGGCCGTCTATCCAGTATGGGCCTCTTTCCCAACGGTCTCCTTCTCCTCCGAGCCATCCGTTGTCGGCTCCCATCACCTGGGGGTATGTCTCATCTAGAGTGGCGGTGATGCCGTCGCGCTGACGCTCCAGCATTTCCTTCAGCCATCCTTCCGGACGCACTGCGCCCAAAGGGAGTTCCTCGTAGGAACGGTCGAGTTCCAGACTATTCCGAGATGCGCATGCAGATAGCACAAGCGCGGTAAAAAGAAGCGGAAACCATTTCATAATTGCTCCAAATATACTAATTTTGCGCGAAAATTCACTTTGTTATGATTAAATCCATGACAGGCTACGGCAAGGCGGAAGTTGTACTCGCAGCCGGCAAACTGACCATCGAAATACGTACGCTCAATTCAAAAAGCGCCGACATCAGCATCAAATCTTCCATACTTCCCAAAGACAAGGATCTCTACATCAGGCAGAAGATTGCAGAAAGACTTGTGAGAGGGACCATTGATGTTTACCTTAATTTCGAGGCTTCAGCCGCGGAAGGCGCCAAGCTTGTGGATGCTGCCATGGTGAAAGATTATTACGGTCAGATTTGCAGGATCCGCGAAGAACTGCCCGGTTTTTTCCTTGGATCATGCTCCGATTCCGACCGCATGAACAACGAAATCCTTACCGCCATACTGCGTTTCCCGGATGTGGTGACAGTCAAGAAGGAAGATGTGATCAACGAAGAGAACTGGCCTTTGGTCGAAGCCGGATTCGACCAGGCTATAGCGGCGGTAAACAGCTATCGTGACCGTGAGGGCAAGGCTTTGTATGCCGACGTCACCTCACGAGTGCAGAATATCCTCTCCCTCGAAGACGATGTGGAATCCCTTGAATCCGAGCGTGTCGAGGCTGTTCGCGAGAGGATACTCAAGGCTGCGGAAGAGCTCGGCGTCAAACTTGAGAAGGAGCGTTTCGAACAGGAAATGATTTTCTGGCTGGAGAAGTTCGACATAAACGAAGAGAAAGTGCGTCTGCGTCAGCATTGCGCATATTTCATGGACACCATCGACGGAGAGCCCTGCCCCGGAAAGAAGCTTGGCTTCATCATTCAGGAGATGGGACGCGAAATCAACACCACGGGTTCCAAGGCAAACAATGCCTCGATTCAGAAGATCGTGGTCCGCATGAAAGACGAGCTCGAGAAGATACGCGAGCAGTCAATGAACATCCTGTAGGATCAATACCTGATTTTGGCAAACACCGGAAGATGGTCGGACGCCGTGCGCGTCGCGACCGTCTGGATAGTGCCTCCGTCGATGCCGGAAACCTCCACTGCACCGTTCAGGGTAAGTATGTAGTCTATGCAGGCGTCAGGTTTCTGCGAAGGATAACTCTTTTCCGTCCTGTGGATAATGGTCCACTTCTTCTGCAGTTCCTTCATGACTTTGCTCCCCGGACGCGAATTCATGTCGCCGGAAAGCAGCACGGGTTTGCCGTATCCACTGAAATGCTCTGAAAACCAATCGTTTATGATGCGTACCTGGGAGAGGGTGCTTTCTTCATCCTGAAAGTCGAGATGTGTCGATGCGAAAACGCAGTCTTCGGTTTCTACCACCGCCACGCTCCGCTCTTCGCTGCCTTCGAAACGGGGGAGTGCGATTCTCCAGCTGCGAAGGATGGGCTTGCGCGACAGGATACCGTTTCCGTATGCACCACCTGCAAAAGGAAAGGCGGATGCGAAGACATGGTTCCATCCTCCGAGTTTTTCAGCCAGGCGCTCCAGCTGGAACACGTTATGCCTGCGGTTGCAGCTGTCGAGCTCGTTCAGGCCGACCAGGCTGGCTCCGGACGCCTTGATAAGCTCCGCAACAGCATCGGAAGAGTCTTCGCTGTATTTGCCGAAAGCCCCTACATTGTAGGTAAGGACCGAAAGTTCTTTGAGCGTGGGTTCGCAAGCCCGGCTTACCGGATAATTCTTTGCCGACGTCACTTTGAATGCGGCTTCTGCCTGCGGTCTCGTGACATCCGCTCCGAAATATGCCTTGTAGCTGCCCTTGGCTGTTTCCCAGCGGGATTTGCTTGAATTGAAAGAAGCCAGCTGGCGTACGGGAATCGTGAAATTGAGAGTCTGGCTTTCTCCCGGCTGCAGCAGGCGGGTCTTGCCGAATTCGCGAAGTTCCCTGGAAGGTTTGTCTTTGAAGCTGCCTAGCGGCGCAGCCACATACAGACCAACCGCTTCCTTGCCTGCGACCGTTCCGGTGTTGGTCACGGTTACGCTTGCAAGCAGCTTGTCGCCTTTCACCTTAGCATTTGCGGCGCTGTAAGAGAAGGTAGTGTAGCTCAAACCGTAACCGAAAGGATATGAAACCGGCTTGTCTTCGGTGCAGAAATACCTGTAACCTACATAGATGCCTTCGGTATAGTCGGTGTATGCCACATTCTTCAGCGGGAGCCCCCTTCTTTCGGGATGCACCACGCTTTCATTCGCGCGATCGCTGCGGAAATCGTAGGGGAAGTCTTCGGCTCCGGCCGCATCGAAATAGTCGAGAGGGAATGTCATGGGGAGCCGTCCGGAAGGATTTACCTTGCCGTCAAGTACGTCGGCGATGGCATCTCCTCCCTCCTGCCCGGGCAGCCATGCGCAGAGAATGGCATCCGGCAGGTAATTCCATGACGCCGTTTCAACCGGTCCGCAGATATTCAGGATCACTACTACCTTCTTGCCCGAAGCATGGAATACTTCGCAGACGTTCTCTACCAGATTGATTTCATTTTCCTGAAGCAGGAAGTCCTTGCCGAGTATCCTGTCGCGTGCTTCTCCGGAAATACGCCCAAGTGTAATGACGGCGAGGTCGTTGTTCTTTGCGGAATTCTCAATGGCCTTGCGGGTGATTTCCAGCTCGGGCTTCTGGGCGTCTCCCACATGCACGTTCACCTTGTGGTTGTTCCTGAGGTCCTCGGCAATGAAGGAAGCGTAGGCTTTGTAAAGCCTGCACAGGTCGGGATCCGGCTCGAATCCGGCATTCCCGAGTCCGTCGGCAACGCTGACCACATGGGGGGAATGGACCCAGGCGGCGCCGTTGCCTCCACGTATCAGGTCGTAGGAATGAACGCCGAAGACCGCGGTCTTTGCAGCTTTTACGGGAAGGACTCCGTCATTCTTGAGCAGGACCATCCCTTCGCCCGCAAGTTCCCTCGCAATCCGGGCATCTCCCTCAAGGTCAGGTTTGTAGGTGGCTTTATTGCCGTTGAACGCAGGGCTCTTGACCACGAGTTCCAGCACTTTCGTGACAGCGCGGTCGAGGTCTTCCATCTTCAGGCTTCCGTTCCCCAGGCTCTCCAGGATATGCTCGGTCTGGGATGGATGCCCTCCCATCAGAAGGTCGGAGCCGGCATGTATCTGTTTGGGGGTGTTTCGCTTGCTCGTCCAGTCGGTGACTACCAGCCCCTTGAATCCGAATTCTTTCCGGAGGATAACGTCAAGCAGGTCGTGGCTCTCCTGGGTGTATTCGCCGTTGAGGTAGTTGTAGGAAGCCATCACCGTCCACGGCTGGGAATCGCGGACGCAGAGTTCGAAAGCCTTGGTATATATCTCGCGCAGGGTACGGGTGTCGAGCCTGGAGTCTCCGTCCAGACGGTTGGTTTCCTGATTGTTGGCCGCGAAATGCTTCGCTGATGTGCCCACTCCTTTGCTCTGAACACCGTTTACGTATGCCGCGGCAATCAGACCGCTGAGCACGGGATCCTCGGAGAAGTATTCGAAGTTCCTGCCGTTCAGGGGATTGCGGAGGATGTTCATGCCGGGAGCCAGAATCACGTCATTTCCCATGGCAAGCGACTCTTCTCCGATGGCTTCCCCGATTGCACGTGCTACGGATTTGTCCCACGAAGCGGCGGTAAGCAGTCCGGTGGGAAAACAGGTAGTGAAGTGGTCGTCCAGCCTTATGCCTACGGGGCCGTCCATCATCACTACGTGAGGGATTCCGTATTTCTCAAGAGCGTATGTAACTCCGCCGGTGCCTGCCGGAAACCGGCCTTTCCATGTATCCGAGCCCAACTGGATTCCTACCACCAGCTTGGCTTTTTCTTCGGGGGTCATCGCCTTCACAACGGCGGAAATGTTGTCTTTGCCGAGTTTGGGCTGCGCCGAAGCGGCCGCCCAGATGCAACTCAGGCAGAAAAGTGAGAAAAACAGACGTTTCATTATTGTATCGAGGTTCAAAGCTGAGTAAGATATTTGCTGCGGGAGAGCAGACAGTCGCCGATTGCGGCGGCGCTGCGTCCCAGCCGCGAGAAACGGATCCGGGTGTCGGCGCTGACCTTGCTGAGCGAGAATTTGTTGATTGCGGTGCGAATCGGCAGCATCAGGTAGTCCTTGCCGACTATCAGGCGTCCGCCGATGACGACCAGACCGGGGTTGAAGATATTGATCAGACCTGCGATTCCGCGTCCGAGGGTCTCGCCGATGGACCCGATGCCTTCGATGGCGAGCACGTCTTCGTCTTCAACCGCATCCAGCACGTTCTGGAGCGTAATCTCGCCATTTTCTTTATAAATGTTCGAGAGGGAAGACCTGCGACCTTCCTTCAACCGGCCCACTATCCATTTGGTGAGGGCTGATCCGGATGCACCGGTTTCCAGGCAGCCGATCTTGCCGCAGCGGCACATGATATTGTTGTCGAGCAGGGGAAAGTGCCCGAACTCGCCGGAGAAACCGGATTTTCCGTAATAAAGGTTTCCGTCCAGTATCATCCCCATTCCCAGGCCCCAGCTGAGATTGATGAAAAGCATGTCGGGGTCTGAATCCGAACCCGACTGCATGTATTCGCCGTAGGTCATGGCGCGGGAGTCGTTCTCTATGCTGACCGGAGCCCCCAGTTCGCGCTGGAAGATGTCTTTCAGGGGAATGTCGTCGCTGACGAAATACGAGAGGCTGAAACCCTTCTCGGGATTTACCCTTCCCGACAGACTGATGCCTATTCCGAGGACCTTGCTCCAGGAAATGTCGGATCCTACGACCACTTCCTTTATCTTCTTGCAGATCGTGCGGAAAGAATCGGCATTGGCCTCCAGCACGAAGGAGATATCCTGGATAAAGAATTTGAGAGTTCCGCGGAAGTCGGCGATTGCTATGTGGAAATGCTGACGGGCGATATCAACGCCCACGAAGTATCCGGCATCGGGATTTAGTCCGAAGGTGTTCGGCCTGCGCCCGCCGCTGGTGCCTACCTTGCCCTTGTCGGTAAGATATCCGTCTGCAATGAGCTCGGACACAAGTTTGGTGACGGTAGGAACGCTGACGGACAGTCCCTTGCTGAAATCGGCGATACTGCAGTCACCGTTCTTGATGCATAAATCGATGATTCCTTTTTGAGCAGTCGTCATAAGTCTTAGCGTTGAATATTACAAAATTAACAAAAATATTAGTACTTTTGTAAAGTTTTTTAAAATTTTTTAAAAAATGAGAGAGAAGAGATTGTCGCTCAGGTCCAAGTTATACTTGAGTCTGTGTTCCATCGGTCTGGTGCTGCTCATTTCCAGCATCATTTCCGTCTTGGAATACGGGCGCATGAGTTCGTACATCTCCGACATGATCGCCGACAACATAGAGAGCATCAACGCAGCACAGAAGCTTTACGACGATGCCAACAGCTACAACCTCGCGATTCTCGCCGTGATTGGCGACGAGAGTTCCTCCGGACGTCCCGGTTTCGACGAGGCCGCTTTCACTTCCCGCTGCGACTCCCTGCGTTCGTCGGCACCCAATTCCAAGGTCGCCCATCTGGCCGATTCCGTGCAGTATGCATACGCTGCCTACATGCTCACTTCATTTGAACTTGAGGATGTGCTGGTGTCGGACTTCATCGACACCCGTTCCTGGTATTTCGAGCGCCTCCAGCCCAGGTACAACCGCCTGCGCGGCGATATCGACGCCCTCTCAAATGCAATTTACGAGGAACTTGCAGATAATTCCGAGACCTTTCAAGGGGCATTCTACCGCAGCATCATCCCCGGGATGGTGGCCGTCGCGGTCGGACTCCTGCTGGTGCTGATGCTCC
The DNA here is from genome assembly GCA_946616385.1 of uncultured Bacteroidales bacterium. Classification (GTDB taxonomy): domain Bacteria; phylum Bacteroidota; class Bacteroidia; order Bacteroidales; family UBA932; genus Cryptobacteroides. The sequence goes on from CAMOIZ010000007.1 coordinate 7,282, forward strand.
TGTTCTTCCTTGAATCGGGTTATACCTCGCCTATCTACAAGATGCTCTCGCAGCTCAGGAATTACAGAACCCACGGACGCGATTATACTTATACCTTCGACGGCGACGACCAGTTGGGTGAACTGAACACATCCATTAAGGAACTGACCGAAGAAAACAAGACGCTCCGAAAGCGTATTTCCGCCATGAAGCAGTCCCGCAATTCCAAGGAAATCTGATGAACTGGAAGACTATAAGCAGAAATGTCGGCTACGCGCTGCTGGTCAGCGCGTTGTTCATGCTGCTGGCTCTTCTGCTTGCCATAATCGGAAAGGAAGATTCCGTAATTGCACCTCTTTCCATCAGCTTTCTGCTGACCTTCATTTTCGGTATATTCCCATTTATTTTCGTAAGGAAGACCGCTGCGATCACGATGCGGGAAGGTTATGTGATCATCGTCGTATCGTGGTTGCTTTCCTTCGTTTTCGGAATGTTGCCGTATCTGTTGTGGGGCGGTCCGTTCACTGTCATAAATGCCTGGTTTGAAAGCGTTTCCGGCTACACCACTACCGGGGCCAGCATACTCGAAGATATAGAAGCACTGCCGAAGGCTCTGCTCTTCTGGAGAAGTTCCACCCACTTCATCGGCGGCTTGGGAGTAGTGGTGTTCCTGCTTCTGGTCATTCCTTCTTCCAGCCCCATGAGACTGCGGCTCACCAACATGGAATTGTCGTCTCTGTCGAAAGATACATACAATGTGAGGGCGAACCAGACGGTATACATTTTTACTTCGGTGTATCTGGGCATGAATGTAGTCGCGTTCATCGCCTACATCATTTCGGGGATGTCGCCCTTCGATGCCATAAACCACGCCTTCAGCGTATGCGCCACGGGAGGTTTCAGCACGAGGAATCTCTCCATAGCGTCTTTTCATTCCCTGCCGATAACGCTCGTGACGATGTTCTTCATGTATGTGTCGTCGTTGCATTTCGGGATGTTGTATGTGGCGGTGGTCACAAGGTCGTTAAAGCCGCTTAACAACGATGTGTTCAAGTTCTACACCGGCACTTTGATCGTAGGAACCTTGATCGTGGCGACCGTTCTCAAGTCGGAGGGAATCATCGAATCGTGGTACTGGGCCCTCATTGACGGCGGTTTCCAGACTCTCAGCTACGCATCCACTACGGGATTCGGTATAATCGACAACAGCACATGGCCGATTTATCCTGCTCTGCTGATCATGATACTGGGCATCCAGTGCGGTATGGCAGGGTCTACTACGGGAGGAGTGAAGTCCGACCGTATCCTGCTCGTAGTCAAGGATGTGATCGTGCACATCAAGCGTTCGGTCAATCCTTCTACGGTGAACGAGGTACGCATGAACGGCAAGCCGGTCAGCGACAGGGACGTGGAATCCCATGTGCTCTACGTGGCCATGTTCTTTATAGTTTTCGTGGTGTCCACCCTGTTGTGCCTGGCTTCCGGCGTCGACAATGGAAATGCCATAATGGGCACACTCTGCTGTCTCGACAACGTAGGGCCCGCAGCCGGCGGCATCGGAACATTTGGCAACTACAATGCCGAGCCCTCCCTTGCCAAATTCTTCTACAGCATAGACATGTTCATGGGCCGCGTGGAGCTCTATCCCGTGCTCGCAGTCGCATCGCTCATCTTTGCCAGAAAGAAACGTTGAGATGGACCGAAGCGACTTCCTCTACAAAGAATTCGTCCGCCGTTTCAGTTTCGGCCTCACCTCATGCCAGGATGCCCTGATGCATAAAATCGCCTCGTTCCTTACCGGGGACGATGCCGATATTCTCGTGGTGAACGGATATGCCGGCACGGGAAAGACGACCGCGCTTTCCGTCGTGATCGACGCCCTGGAAGAAATGAAACTCCACACGGTCCTGCTGGCTCCCACCGGCAGGGCGGCCAAGGTCCTTTCCGGAATGGCCCGGCGTCCGGCTTTTACCATACACAAGCATATCTACCGCCAGAAATCGGTGGGCTCGGACGGATTCGGTCAGTTCTCACTCGCCCCCAACAAGGCGAAAAATACATTGTTCGTCGTGGACGAAGTGTCGCTGATAGGCATAGACGAAGCCTCTCACCAGAGCTCCACGGCCTTCGGTACCGGGAACCTGCTGGAAGATCTGATCGCATTCGTCAGGGCAGGCGTGGACTGCAGGCTGATCATGGTGGGGGATGCCGCCCAGCTGCCACCGGTGGGCCTGGATGCCAGCCCGGCTCTAAGCCCCGACTATATGGACGGCTTCGGAGGCGTAGAATATGCGGAACTCACCACGGTCGTGCGCCAGGCGCAGGAGTCCGGAATCCTCAGGAACGCAACCATGCTCAGGGAGATGATCAGGTCGGCGGAGAATGGGGGAGAGAGTTATCAGGGTCTCAAACTTGACGTCCGCGGATGTCCGGATATAGTGCGGATAAGCGGCGGAGAACTTATCGACACTCTGGCTTCGGTTTACGGCGATTACGGGGAAGACGAAACGATAATCCTCTGCCGTTCCAACAAAAGGGCGATACGATACAACCTCGGCGTCCGCGCGCAGGTGCAGTATAAAGAAGAGCGGCTGGTGCGCGGCGACAAGCTGATGATAGTGAAAAACTGCTACCAGTTCGTGCAGGATGTGGAGGGGATGGACTACATTGCGAACGGAGACATGGCAACGCTGGTGCGGATACGCAATTACGAGGACCGATACGGACTTCATTTCGCGGATGCGGTACTTTCGTTCCCCGATTATGACGAGCGCGAGATAAAGGCGAAAGTCTGCCTGGATACCCTCGAAAGCGAGTCGGCTTCCCTGACCTACGAACAGCAGAACCAACTGTATCAGGGAGTGTCCGCCGACTATGCTTCGCTGTCGACGAAGAAGGCCCGGTACGATGCTGTGAGAGAGGATCCCTACTACAATGCCCTGCAACTCAAATACGCCGAGGCCATAACCTGCCACAAGTCGCAGGGTGGCCAGTGGGCGTGTGTCTTCATCGACTGCCCGTTCTGGCAGGACGAGCAAACCCTCGATGATCTGAAATGGCTTTACACTGCTCTTACACGTGCGGTAGAAAAAGTATATCTGGTTAATTTCAATGACAGGTTTTTCGTATGAAACTGCTGCTTCTGCTACTTTCCTCGATAGTCAATCTTACCTACACATCCGATTCCACGCGTTTCGCTTTCACGCGTGACAATGACCTGTACGTCTGTGAGGCTGGTTCCAAAGATACCCTGCGTCTCACCCACGACGGATCCGACGTCATCCTGAACGGCTATGCTTCCTGGGTGTACTACGAGGAAATCTTCGGACGGCCTTCCCGTTACAAGGCATTCTGGTGGAGTCCGGACGGACGCAAGATCGCCTTCTACCGATTCGACCAGACCAAGGTTCCCATGTTCCCCATCTATTCGGCCGTCGGCCAGGACGGGGTGCTGAACAGGACCCGCTACCCTAAAGTGGGGGAGCCTAACCCTGAAGTCCGCATAGGCATAATCGACCTCGAACGTCCACGGGAAATAGTCTGGGCGGATTTTGATTCCGGAGACGACCAGTATTTCGGTACGCCGTTCTGGGGAGCCGACAGCAAGGAACTTTTCGTGCAGTGGGAACCCCGTGTGCAGAATCATCTGAAACTCTTCCGGGTGAACGCTGCCGACGGAGGCAAACAGCTGGTCTATGAAGAAAAATACAAGACGTGGCTGTCGTGGATAGAGGGCATGCTCTTCGCGAAGGACGGCCTTTACATGGCCAGGGCGTTCGAAACCGGCTGGCAGCAGATTTACTTCCTTTCATACGACGGAAAGACGCTGAAACGGCTTACCGACGGCCCCAACTGGAGAATAAGCCTGCGCAGGTACGACGAAAAGAAGGGCGATGTCTACTTTATCGCCCAACGGGATTCCAGAGTGCATGCATCCTTCTACAAACTGACGAAGAAGGGCAAGATCGTGAGATTATCTCCCGAAGGATACAATGTGGAAAGGGCGTGGTTCTCGAAGGATATGAAAAACGTGTACTGCAGGCTCTCCAATCTGCGCACCATGCCTTTCGAATGGTCGTCCAGGGCACCCGGCAGCATACGGGAAGAAGAAGATTCCACTCACATGGCCCTGCCAAGGATAGTGAGCATCAAGGCGGTCGACGGACAGGACATGTTTGCATCCGTACTGCTTCCCCGGAACTTCGATCCTTCGCGTAAGTATCCGGTGCATTTCGAGATCTACGGCGGGCCCAATACCGCTTATGTGACAGACCGCTGGAGGTCTCCCGACCAATGGTGGAGCGACAACGGCATAATTCACATCGTTGCCGACGGGCGTGCCGCCGGGCATACCGGACGCGCCGGCACTGACCTCGTTTTCAATGACCTCACCACCGTTCCCGTGCAGGATTTCGTAACCTGGGCAGAGTGGGCGAAGAGTCTTCCTTACGTGGATGCCGGGCACATCGGTGTAGAGGGCTTCTCGTTCGGAGGAACCATGACCGCGATGCTGCTGATGCGCCATCCGGAGGTATTCTGCTGCGGAATTGCCGGGGGAGGAGTTTACGACTGGGTGCTGTACGATTCGCATTACACGGAGCGTTTCATGCTCACTCCGGATCTGAATCCGGACGGATTCGAAAGGTCCAGGGTGCTTTCTTACGCCGCAGACTTGTCGGACGACGTGCATCTTAAGCTTACCCACGGCACGGGTGACGACAATGTTCACTTCCAGAACACCCTCCAGCTTGTGGACGCCCTTCAGCAGGCGGGCCGTCAGTTCGACCTGATGATATATCCCGACGGAATGCACGGGTATCGCGGCAAGCAAGGAGAACATTCCCGCGAAGCGGACCATCTTTTCTGGCTGAAACATCTTAAGAATCAATAATTTTTACTATATTTGACGATAAACCGCATAGATATGGCAGATTATATTTCAAGGGCCAATGCCTGGCTCACCGGTGACTTCGATCCCGAAACAAAAGGCAAAATCATAGAACTCCGCAATTCCGACCCCGCAGCCTTCGAGGATGCTTTCTACAAAAATCTCGAATTCGGCACGGGAGGCCTGCGCGGCATAATGGGCGTGGGCACGAACCGCATGAACAAATATACGGTCGGAATGGCCACCCAGGGGCTTGCGAACTACATCCTGGCTCATTGCGAGGGGGATGACCTGCGCTTCTGCATTTCCTACGACAGCCGCAACAACAGCAAGGAATTCGCCAAGATCACGGCCGACGTGATGTCTGCCAACGGTATACATGTCTACATTTTCGACAATATACGTCCTACCCCGGAACTCAGCTACGCCATCCGCCTGAAGGGCGCGGTAGCCGGCGTCATGATCACCGCTTCGCACAACCCGAAGGAATACAACGGATACAAGGTGTTCTGGAGCGACGGCGGGCAGATTACATCTCCCGTCGACAAAGACATCGTCGCCGAAGTCAACAAGATCACCGAGCCTTCGATGGTGAAGTTCTCGGCAGGGGAGCGCTGCGGCAGCATCGATATAATGGGCGCCGACGTCGACGAGCTGTATCTGCGTGATATCCTTTCACTTGCAATGTCGCCCGAAGCATGCAGGCGCCACAGCGACATCAAGTTCGTATACACTCCTCTTCACGGCTGCGGCGTGCGCCTCGTGCCTGAATGCCTGAAGCGCCTGGGATTCAAGCATGTCATCCATGTTCCCGACCAGGATGTCAGCGACGGCAATTTCCCGACCGTGGTATCTCCCAATCCCGAGGAGCCTGCAGCAATGAAGATGGCCCTCGAAGCGGCCGACCGCGAAGGCGCCGACATCGTGATGGCGACCGATCCCGACGCCGACCGTCTGGGCATAGCGGTGCGCGACAATGACGGCAAGATGGTGCAGTTCAACGGCAACATGACCGCCACCCTGCTGACTTATTACATCCTTAGCAGGCGCAAGGAACTCGGCACCCTCGGAGAGGGCAAGTACCTGGTGAAGACCATCGTTACCACCGAATCGATACGCGAACTCGGAGAGAAGTTCGGAGTGCCGTGCTACGACGTGCTCACAGGCTTCAAGTACATAGCGGAGGTCGTCAAGCGCAACGAGGCCACGGGCGAGTTCGTCTGCGGCGGTGAGGAAAGCTACGGCTTCAACGTAGGTCAGTTCGTGCGCGACAAGGACGCCCAGACAGCCTGCATCATGGTGGCGGAGTGCGCCGCCTGGGCTGCGGATCAGGGGCTGAGCATGTATCAGCTGCTGCAGAAGGTTTATTCAGAGATAGGATACCGCAAGGAGCACATGGTCTACATCGTGCGCAAGGGTATCAGCGGGGCGCAGGAAATCGCCGATATGATGACTGCGTTCCGTCAGGATCCTCCCAAGGAGCTTGCGGGAGTGCCGGTCTGCAAGGTCATAGATTATCTCGAGCCCGAAAAGACGGGGCAGCCGAAGAGCAATGTGCTGCAGTTCTTCAGCGAGGCGGGAGACGTGGTTTCCGTTCGTCCTTCCGGTACAGAGCCGAAGATCAAGTTCTATTTCGGTGCGAAGGGGCCGGACGCAGATGCCAAGATCAAGGCTCTGACGGCGCAATTCGTCAAATAGGATAGCTTTTGCAAAATGCGGCGAGGGGACACTCGCTGCATTTTGGTTTCTGGGATGTGCAGGTATAGCGCCCGTGGAGAAGAAGCCAGTGGTGGGCTATGGGGCGGATGTCCAGTGGAATGTGGCGTTCGAGGTCGAGTTCGACGGCTCTGGGAGTGGCGCCGCGGCTCAGTCCCAGGCGGCGGGATACGCGGAACACATGGGTGTCGACCGCTACCACCGGCTCGTTGTAGAGCACGGAAGCCACTACGTTGGCTGTCTTGCGTCCCGCTCCCGGCAGCTTCATGAGATTGTCTACATCGGAAGGAATCTTCCCTCCGAAATCATCCATCACCTTGCGCGCCATGGCCGCAAGGTTTTTTGCCTTGTTGTTGGGGTAGGAGACCGATTTGATGAAGGGGTAGATGTCTTCTGCCGTGGCTTTTGAGAGCGCTTCCACCGTAGGATATGCGGCGAACAGGGCAGGGGTTACGAGATTCACCCTCTTGTCGGTGCACTGTGCGGAAAGTATCACGGACACGAGCAGCTCGTAGTCGCTGCCGAAGTGAAGCTCCGACTCGGCGACGGGGACGTTGTTCCGGAAATAATCCAGAATCGCGGCATATCTCTGCTCCAGCGTCATTGCTCGGTGCAGCTTTCGTCCTGGCAGACGAACACCCTGCCGGGATAGCGTTCGACTATGCTCCTGTCGTGGGTGACCATGATCAGAGTGGTCCCGTTTTCCTTGTTGAGTTTGTTCAGAAGCCGGAGTATCTCCTCGGCGGTTTCTTCGTCGAGATTTCCCGTGGGCTCGTCTGCCAGGATCACTTCCGGACTGTTCAGAAGCGCCCTTGCGATGGCGATGCGCTGCTGCTCTCCGCCGGAAAGCTGGTGAGGCATCTTGTGGGCTTTGGTGGTCATTCCGACAGCTTCCAGCACCTCGTCGATGCGCGCGTCGGCCGCCTTCCTGTCTTTCCAGCCGGTAGCTTTCAGGATGAAGTCGAGATTTTCCCAGACGCTGCGGTCCATCAGAAGACGGAAATCCTGGAAAACCACTCCAAGCTTGCGCCGGAGTTTCGGGATATCGCGCTGGCGCAGCCCTTTGAGCGAAAAGCCGCAGGCTTCGGCCTCTCCCTTCTCGAGGGGATTCTCGGCTGTGACCGTGCGGATTATGGACGTCTTGCCGCTTCCTACCTTGCCGAGGATGTAGACAAGGTCGCCGGGTGCGATTTCCATGTTCAGCCCGTGTACGACTACGTTTTCGCCGGCCATGATGTCGGCATCGCGGAAGGAGATGAGAGCTTTCATAAAAAATGCTTCTGTGTACTGCAAATATACGTTTTATTTGATTATTTATTGAACAAAAATGACTATATTTGAAGATTAGAAAAAAATCAATCTATGAAATATAAAAGTTTGTTGATCACTTTGCTGGCAGGAGCCCTTCTTCATGCGCCCGTGCGTGCGGGCGCGCAGGAGCAGGACTCCCGTTTCCAGGAGGCCGTAAACCTTTATCAGAACGGCGTTTACGAGAGGGCCCGCACAATCTTCGAAACCCTCGCCGACCCTATGTCGGAGGCATACGCCGTGCTTTGTGCCGTGAAGGGCGGCGATTCCGACTACGAACGCGTGTTCTGGGAATACAACGACAAGTATCCAGAATCCATACTAGGAAACCGTATCCGTTTCGAATATGCCGCGAATCTTTTTGCGAAAGAAGACTATGCCGGTGCGGCTTCCATGCTTCAGCAGGTCAGTGAAACCCGTCTCGGGCAGGCCGACCAGCTCAACTACAATTTCCGTCGCGGTTACTGCGCGTATATTGCAGGGCGTTACGAAGAAGCGGTGACATATCTCATGAAGGTTGAATCCGCTCCCAAGAACAGCTATACTGCCCCTTCGCGCTATCAGCTGGCCTACATCGCCTACAACGGAAGCCAGTTCGACGTGGCCGAAAAATGGTTCCGTCTTGCCGGGCAGGATGAACGCTTCCGCGAATTGGCGGAGTACTACATCCTGGAATGCCGCTTCATGGACAAAGACTACGACTATATCACCGAAAACGGTCCGGCCATGATAGAACAGGCCCCCGAAGGCCGCAGGACCCGTCTTGCGAGGATGATTTCCGAATCCTTCCTGGTGAAGGGCGACAAAACCAAGGCTCTTGCATATTACATGATGGAGGGTGACAAGGAGGGGCAGTCCCGAGCCGACCTCTTCCACGCAGGATCCGTCATGTATGCTGTGCAGGATTACAAGGGAGCGATCGAGAAGTTCTCCAAGATGGAGAGCAGGATAGACTCCGTGGGCCAGGTGGCGAACTATCAGCTCGCTTATTCCTACATCAAGGTCGGCAACAAAGTGGCCGCATCCGACGCTTTCCGCGATGCCTCCCAGGCCGGATATGATCCCAAGATCCAGGAGGATGCGTGGTTCAACTATGCCAAACTTGCCTTCGACCTCAATTCGGACATGTCCGTTTTCGGAGGCTACCTTCAGCAGTATCCCAATACCTCCCGCAAGGAGCAGATTTTCAACTACCTCGCCATCGCGGCCCTCAACGCCAAAGACTACGCGGCTGCCATCGAGGCCTACTCCAATATCGAGGAACTGAACGAGGAACAGCTCGGCAACTACCTGAAAGCCAACTATCTGCGCGCCAGTCAGCTCGCTGCGGGCGGTGCCTGGACCGACGCCGCTCCCTACTTCCGTTCCGCGGCTTTCAATCTTCCGAAGAACGACCGTTATGCCCAGCTCGCACGTTACTGGCTTGCCGAATCGCTGTTCAACAGCGGCAGCTATGCCGATGCGGCCGAGGTGTACGAAGATCTCTACAATATCTCCGCTCTCTACAATCGCAGCGAAGGCAGGATGCTGAGCTACGATCTCGGCTATGCCAATTTCAACCAGGCCAAGTATGAGGCCGCCGCCCGCTGGTTCGACCAGTACATCAAGGATGGCGACCCCTCAGGCCGCAAGGACGCCCTCGTCCGCAGGGCGGACTGCGATTTCGCCCGCCACAACTACAAGGAAGCCATCCCTGCATATCAGAAGGTCCTCGACAACTACAACGACGTCAACGACATCTATCCTTACTACCAGCAGGCTCTCTCGTATGGGCTCTTCGGCAAGAAGAAAGACAAGGTGAACGTGCTTTCCCGCGTCACGAAGGCTTCTGCCGATGCTCCGTTGTATTCGGAGGCAATGTACGAACTTGGCAGGGCATACATGGAAATCGACGACAACAAGCAGGCCGTAGCCACGTTCTCGGCGTTGCAGACATCGACTTCCGACAACACCTTCGCGGCCCGCGCCCTTATAGGCAAGGGCATGGCCAACCGCAACATGAAGAACTACGAACAGGCTCTTTCCGACTACAAGCAGGTGGTGGATCTCCTCCCTCAGAGCGAATACGCGGAAGAGGCGCTGATGGCCATCAATTCCATCTACCAGACCACCAATCAGCCCGAGAAGTTCCTGGAATACATGCAGTCGCGCAATCTTTCGGTCGGAAAGACTCCCGCCGAGCGCGAGAGCATCTACTTCAATACCGCGGAGCAGATATATCTTTCCGGCGGCTACGACAGGGCCGTGACCTCCTTCCGGAATTACCTGAAGGATTACCCTCAGGGCAGCAAGCGCGGTGACGCGTGGTTCTACCTTGCCGATTCCTACCGCAATCTTTCCGACAAGGAAAAAGCATGCAGCGCATTCAAGCAGGCGGTGGCCGAGCTGAAGGAAGGATCCTTCGCGGAAACTTCGGCCTACAACTATGCCAAGCTTTCTTTCGAACTCCAGCGTTATACCGATGCCTACGACGGTTTCTGCACCCTTCTCGATATCGCGAAGATGGATGAGAACAAGGCTGCAGCCCGTCTTGGAAAGATGCGTTCCGCCTATCAGGCGCACAGTTTCGACGATGCCATCGCCGCAGCACGCGACCTCATTTCCAACAGCCCTTCAGCAGCGGAGCAGCGCGAAGGCTGGTTCATCGAGGCGAAGTCGCTGCTTGCGACCAGTCACCGCGACGAGGCATTCCTGTTCTTCCGCAAACTTGCCGAAAATCCTTCCACGCCCGAAGGTGCCGAGTCTTACTACATGGTCGTGAAAGACCTGTGCGATTCCGGCCAGTTCACCGAGCTCGAAAACAAGGTCTACGATTTCGCCGGCAAATGCGGCGACCAGTCCTACTGGCTTGCAAAGTGCTACATCGTGCTCGGCGACGGTTTCCGCGAGCAGGGCAAGACTGCACAGGCCCGGGCGACATGGGAGAGCATCCGCGACGGATACACCCCCTACGGCGAGGGCGACGATATCATTGAAAGCGTTAACCAGAGAATCTCCAGTCTATGAAATACAGCTTTTCCATTATAACTGCGCTGGCATTGTCCGCCACCGCGCCGGTCTTCGCACAGAACCTCAATCCTCAGGTTCAGGTGACCAACGACTACAAAGCCGATATGGGCAAGGCGGGAAAGATTTCAGTCCCGCTCGAGGTTCCGGATTCCCTGAACAGTTTCCGGACCTCCGTGAGTTACGATGTGTTCAGCACTCCCTACAAAGGCTCATACGAGTTCGTTCCCTACGAAATCAGCGTGACTCCGCAGAAGCCCGTGTCCGACTACAACAAGTTTTTCCTCAAGGCGGGTGCCGGCTACGGTCTGCGTCCCGAGCTTAAGGCAGTCTGGACGCCGGTACGCAGCGGATCCGACCATCGTCTTACGGTATTCCAGGATTTCCACGGCTATGCCGGCAACTACTCCACCGTAGATACCCGCGACGATTACACGGGTTACGATTTCTCCGAGAATTTCGGACTCGAGGGCCGCTGGTTCGGACGTGACCTCACCGTAAAATACGGACTCGACTATACCGGTATCTATACCGACGACTTCGATTCGGGAATGCTCTTCCACGACTTCACTCTCCGCGGGGGAGTACGTTCCGACACCGATGCCAAGATAGTCTATGGATTCGACGTCGCCCTCAGTCAGGCATTCGATTCCATGCTGTCGCAGACAGGAATCAAAGTGCAGGGAGGATTCTTCCCGAATTGGATGCTTCCCTTCGAACTCCGGATCGACTTCAATCTGGAATCGGATTTCTATTCTGCCGTCTACGACAACATGTTCATTGCGCAGATTTCGCCCAAGGCCCTGTTCGAATGGGATATCGTCAAGTTGCAGGCCGGAGTGACCATGAGTCCTGCAAGCGACATCCAGTGGATTTATCCCGACGTGCTGCTGACTGCCGACCTGTTCGACAGTACCATGCAGGGATATGCTTTTGCGAAGGGCGGCAAGACCGTTCAGAGTTACACCGATCTCAAACTTTCGGACCATTGGTTCAATACTGCTTACACCGGAAGCATCAAGCCTACCCTTGAGCGTCTGAATGTGGCTCTCGGGCTTCGCGGCAGTTTGCTGAAATATCTCCAGTACGACATCCGTGGCGGCTGGGCTTCATATTCCGACGCTGTATTCGCGTCGCTGAATCCCGGCATCGGGGCCGGCATGCTTGAGAGCGGTATCGCCTACGTCGATTATAACGCCGCTTACGCCGACATCGATGCAAGATGGAAGTCTCCCCGTTTCGAGGCCGGGCTGCTGGTCAACTTGCGGCAGACCAATGTGGACGTCAATTCCTACTGGCTCGACCTTCCTCAGTTAGCCGTCGATTTCGATGCGGTCTACAATTGGAATTCGAGGATTTTCGCCGGTGTCGACTGCAAGGCCATGACCAAGCGCGACGGCCTTTTCCCCGTCGACGGATTCGTCGACCTGGGGCTTAAGGGAGAATACCATACAACCGGTCTTCTGGGTGCATGGGCAAGGGTTGGCAATCTGCTCAACCAGCAGGTGGCGATATCCCCCCTGCACATCCGCAAAGGCATATATTTCATGGCCGGCATAAGCTTGAACGTAAGATAATAAATACATAAAAAACATAACTATGACAGAACAAGAAGAGATGAAGATTGCTGAAGAACAGTATTCAGCGGGCAGTATCCAGGTGTTGGAAGGCCTGGAGGCCGTGCGCAAACGTCCGTCGATGTACATCGGCGACATTTCCGAGCGCGGCTTGCACCATCTGGTGTACGAGGTGGTGGACAATTGTATCGACGAGGCCATGGCCGGCTTCTGCGACAATGTTGACGTTCAGATACTTGAAGACAATTCCATACGTGTTCAGGATAACGGGCGCGGTATCCCTACGGGCATGCACCCGAAAGAACACCGTTCCGCCCTTGAGGTCGTGCTTACGGTTCTCCATGCCGGAGGAAAGTTCGACAAAAACAGCTACAAGGTATCCGGTGGCCTTCACGGCGTCGGTGTTTCTTGCGTGAATGCGCTTTCCGATCTCCTGATTGCGGAAGTGCACCGCGAGGGCAAGATTTTCGTGCAGAAGTATTCCAAGGGCAAACCCACGACTCAGGTCGAGGTGGTAGGAGAGTGCCCTGAATCCGACCACGGAACCATCATCACTTTCCATCCGGATCCCACCATCTTCGTGCAGACCACGGTCTATAAATACGAAACCCTTGCCGCGCGCCTTCGTGAACTCGCATTCCTGAACAGCGGAATACGCATCACTCTCACCGACAAGCGCACGCTCGTTGAAGAATTCGTGCAGGACGAAAGCGGCGAAAGCAAGGCTACCGGCAAACAGGTCTACAAGTCCGAGGTATTCTACTCGGAAGAGGGCCTCAAGGAATTCATCGATTACCTTGATGCCGGCGCTTCCAAGCTGATTCCGGATCCCATCTGCGTGTCTTCCGACAAGATTATCCCTATCGACATAGCCCTCCAGTACAATACCGGCTATTCCGAGAAGATTTACTCCTATGTGAACAACATCAACACCATTGAGGGCGGAACCCACCTCCAGGGTTTCAAGATGGGCCTCAGCCGTTCACTCAAGAACTACGCCGACAAGAACAAGCTTCTTGAGAAGGCGAAGGTTGAACTGGCTCCCGAGGACTTCCGTGAAGGTCTTACCGCCGTCATTTCCGTGAAGGTGGCCGAGCCTCAGTTCGAAGGCCAGACCAAGACCAAACTCGGCAACACCGAGGTGACCTCCGCAGTGTCGCAGGCAACGGCGGCAGCCATGGACATCTATCTCGAAGAGAATCCCAAGCTTGCAAAGATCATCATCGACAAGATCGTGCTCGCCGCTACCGCACGCGCAGCAGCCCGCAAGGCCCGCGAAATGGTGCAGCGCAAGACCGTCATGACCGGCGCAGGCCTCCCCGGCAAACTTGCCG
>CAMOIZ010000008.1 GCA_946616385.1 uncultured Bacteroidales bacterium
CATCGCCGTGTCGAAGAAGCGTCACATCAATCCTTACAAGGAAGACGTCTTCGTGGACCAGAAGTACTACAAGGACGCCATGGCCCGCGCCGACCTCAGCTAGTCGAAGCCATGTCAAATATAAATGCCGGCCCGCAAGGACCGGCATTTATTGTATCAGTATCCCGGATTCTGTACGATGAGGGTATTGTATGTCACCTCGCCCTGCGGAAGGGGAAGAAGCAGGTAATTGCTGCTTGTCAGACCGAGTTCCTCTTCTGCCAATCCGTTGCGTTTGAGGAATGCGAACATTCCGGGGTACTTGTTTTCCTTGCGGAGCTGGAGAATGTACCGGATGACCTGCTTGCCTTCGGTGACCTGGGGCCATCCCTTGGCGGTTCCTACCTCGTTCACCAGAGCAAGGGCTCCGGCTTCGTCACCCAACCTGAATCTGCATTCCGCAAGGGAAAGGAGAACCTCGCAGTAGCTGAAGATAATGACATTCTGGCCAAGGTCGATTTCTGCCTTGGTTAACGCGTTGTTTCGCTTCAGGCCGAACATGTAGGGATCTTCGTCGAGCTTGTAGTAGCCGGAAGCCTGGACTTCTTGCAGGTATGCGTTGGCTTCTTCATAATTGCCGGCATTCATCAGGGCTTTTCCCAAAAGCACTTTCACGAAGTTGTTCGGCATGAAGAACAGCGATTTTGCGGTCCAGTCGTACCCGTAGTCTTTTTTGTCGTTGGTCACATCGAGGGTGAGCTCGAGCCTTCTGACAATGTCGGCGACGATTTCTTTGTCATCGGTCCTCGGAGAGCCTTCCTCGCCTATCTGCGGGGCTTTCATGATGTAGGGGAGTGCACCCCAAAGCTCGGTCATGGGGAGATAGCACAGGGACGAGAAGAAATCCAGAAGCGGTCCGTAAACCGCCATGCCCCGGGCGTCCTGGTCTCTCATCTGGTTGATCCGGCCGATTGCCAGGTAGAGCTTGTCCCAAGTCTGGCTGACGCGGCTGTCGGAAGGAGAAAGAGGAGCGTTGATGTCGCCGTACGAACTGTTGTGGGAATACATCCTTTCGAGCAGGTCGATTGCCGACATGGCATCTGCAAAGGATTCGGCAATGATCCCGACGAACTGCTCGCCCTGGGAACTCAGCCCGGGCAGATCCAGGCTCTTGTCGCCCTTCTGTACTACCGTGACAGTTATCAGGTCGTTCCCGAAATAGTCATATACATGAATCTCTTTCGTGGTCTCGGCCCTCGAATTCGTTTTGGCGACGTTTATCGTGATTTCGTTGTTCGCAATCGAAGCATCCAAGTCCATTCCTATGAACTCGTGTGTATCGTAGAGGCTCATGTCATCCGCAGTAAGGATATCTGCCGGAGGGGTGTCCGTGTAGCCGGGTGAAGGAACTTCCAGATATAGAGAAACCGGGGAACTGACTTTGACGGTGCAAGTGCCGCCTTCCGCGGGGAATTCGATTTCCGTCCTGTCCGCCGTAATGGCCGAACCTTCGGGGATGACCTCGTCACCCGGAACCCCGTTGCCGTCCCAGTCGAGGTACATCGCAAGGTCTTTCACGGTGATGTTCTGTCCGAGGAATTCGTATCGGGTGATGACATTCTGTGCGATTGCTTCCGTTTTTCCGATAAGAGAGAACATGGCTATATGCAGCCTTTCCTTTGTTTCAGTGCTGAAGAAGCCGTTTTCTCCGAACTCCTGCCCGAGTTTTGCAAGGGATTCCGTCACCTGCGCTTCGGTGAGCCCGGTCAGCAAGAGCGAGGAGATGGCGATCGTGACTCCCGCCTGGTCGGTGCCGGAAGTGATGGAGAACTGGGATGCGTCTCCCTCGTTGTATGCCCCCAGACTGAATGCATCGAACAACTCCTTCTGGGCTTGCGTGTCGGCATCCTTGAACGACATCCCCTTGCCGAGGAGTTTGCGTATGCGATAGTATTTCAGGTGTGTGAGAATGTTTACGTTCACGGAAGACTTGTCCCTGAGGTCGACTATCGCGTTCAGGGTCAACGGCCCTTTCGACAACCTGCCGGTGACTTCGTTGAAGAAATATCCTTCGGCGGTCAGGGTGGCATAGGGGGTGCTGAGATTCACTTTTCCGAGGTTGAAATAACCGGTGTGGTCGACGATATCTCCAAGGAAGATGGATCCTGTGGGATTATAGTTGGCGTCAAGCGGCTGGAGCTTGATGGTGGAGCCGTTTACGAACGGCCCTTTTTCCACTTTCCCGCAGACAAGGTACTCGTTTGATTTAAGCCCCTTTCCTGAAGGATCCTTCTCGCAGGCAAAGGCCGCAATAATGACAAGTGCTGATAATAATAGCTTTTTCATTGTTACTTTATTGACGTTTTATCGGTACAATTCCTCCAGCACCGGGAGGGAACGGATGTTGAGCGGTATTTCCAAATGTGCGGAAAGATACTTCAGCAAAGACTTGGCGATGGCTCCGCGGCGGGTGCCGTTCAACGGATAAACCATGAATTCCGGCATGCTGGCGGAGAGAAGGTCGGCAATCTCCTTCAGGTTGTCTTCTGCAAAAGGTGCGAGGCCCTCGAACGATGGCGAAAACCCAAGCGCGCCTGCAAGTTCCATCAGGAAACGGAGATGGTAATTCGCAAAATCCCCTTCCAGCGCATCCAGGGTCAGGACGGACTTCTCGCACCAGTCATAGAGGCCATCTTCGGCTGCACCGTCTTGAACCGCCCTCCAGAGGACTTCGCTCATGAAAAGCGAGATGGCGTTCTTGTCGAAGTGCGATCTTATTCCGTTGAGGGGATGCACAGGGGAAATGTTCTTCAGGCGCCAGAGATCCGACTTCCTGTTTTCGATTACTTCAGCGTCGAGGACATTCAGCGGCAGGAACATCGCCCTCGAGCCCCCTTTTCGCACGGTAACGATGAAACTCCTTCGTCCCATCTCCCGGCACAGGCAATGCAGCACCAGGGAATTTTCCCCGAGTTTGGTGGAATTCAGGATAATAAGACGTACGGAAGAGTTCATGTATGCAAAGATAGGATTTTGAATGGATTTTTCGTACATTTGGCACTTTAGTAGTTATAGTGTCCGAAAAAAATAACGACAATCGATATGAAGAAGGTTCTCTTAGCAGCAGTAGCTGCCATCATCTGCGCATCGGCGCTTGCAAATGAAACTCCCCGCTGGCTTCGCCAGAATGCCATTTCTCCTGACGGAAACACAGTGGCATTCGTGTATCAGGGCGATATCTGGCTCGTGCCTGCCAAGGGCGGCGAGGCAGTCCAGCTCACCACGAATCCCGCCCACGACACCGAACCCCGCTGGAGTCCGGACGGGAAATACGTGATCTTTGCATCCTACCGCGAAGGCCAGAAGGATATCTGGGCCGTATCTGCGGAGGGGGGAAAGCCCAAACGCCTCACAGATTATGGCGGAGCTCAGGCCCCGTACGCTGTCAGCAAAGACGGAAAGATCATCTTCTCCGCTTATTATCAGGAGCTTGCAAGCTCCAGCGCTTTCCCGGGCGCAACCAGTCTCTACAGCATCGATCTTGCAGAGGCGCTTGCGGCAGAGCCTGGCAGGCTGCCAGTTCCGCAGCGAGTCACCACGGTTAAGGCCTGGGCAGCGGACATCAATTCCGAAGGCACCATCATCTTCGAAGATTATGTGACGCCCGAAGATCCCTACCGCAAGCATCACACTTCTTCCGCCGCGCATAATATCTGGAAACTCCAGAACGGCGCATACACCAAGCTTACTTCTTTCATCGGCGAGGACAAGTGCCCGGTGTTCGCCCCGGACGGCATACACTATTATTATTTGAGCGAGCAGAGCGAGAAGCCCGTCCAGTCCAATGGCTGGGCTGGTGATGCAAATGTCTGGAAATCAGATATCAACGGTGCTGCTCCCGTGCGTGTGACATCTTTTGAAAAGAATCCCGTCCGCTACCTCAGCATCAGTGCGGAAGGCACTCTCTGCTATTCCTGGAACGGCGATCTCTATACCCAGAAGGACGGTCAGGCGCCAGTCAAGCTTGCCATAAACATCAAGAAAGACAAATTCGATCGCGAACATACCTACCGTGTCACGACCGGAGGAATCACGGGTTTTGCGGCGTCTCCCAACGGAAAGGAAATCGCAGTGGTTTCCCGCGGCGACGTGTTCGTCACCCCTCTTGAACTCGGAGATACCCGCCGCATCACCGACACCCCCGAGGCTGAGCGTGGAGTAGCGTTCGGCGACGGAGGACGCAGTATCTTTTACGCTTCCGAGCGTGGCGGCGAGTGGGCAATCTACAAGCGCGAGCTTGCAAACAAGAAGGATCAGACCTTCACTTTCTCTACGGATACGAAAGAGAAGCGCATCACTCCCGAGGGCCAGGTATGCTTCCAGCCCAGCGTGTCTCCCGACGGCAAATGGCTTGCATATCTGAGGAACCGCACCGGACTCGTGATCTGCCCTGCAGACGGCGGCAAAGAGAAAGTGCTGCTGCCGGAAGGCGTCAATTATTCCTATTCCGACGGCGACCTGCAGTTCGAGTGGAGCCCGGACAGCCGCTACATCCTTTCGACCTATCAGGGTGACCAGCGCATGTACAATGAGGATATCTGCCTCATAGAAGTGGCCAGCGGCGAGATTACCGACCTTACCCAGAGCGGATATTCCGACGGCAATTTCAAGTGGGCCATGGGCGGCAAGGCCATGACCTACACCTCCGACAAGGCCGGCTACCGCAGCCATGGCAGCTGGGGCGCTGAGGGCGACATCTACATCATGTTCTTCGACGACGAAGCCTACCTGAACTTCACCCGCGGCGAAGACATGGAGAAAATCGAGAACCTGCTGAAGAGCGACAAGCAGGCGTCCAAAGACAAGAAGAAAGAAGAGAAGAAGGACAGCACCGACAACAAGAAACCCGAAAAGGTAAAACTCGAACTCGAAGGCCGTTTCGACCGGATCGTGCGTCTCACCCGCAACTCCGGCAGGATAGGGGACTACATCCTGACTCCCGACGGGAAGAAACTCTATTACACGGTGCAGCTCGAGAAGAATTTCGACCTTGTCTGCGTCGACCGCAAGGACGGCAGCATCAAGGTGGTAAAGAAGAGCTTTACCGGCCGTGTCATCCCTTCTCCCGACGGTAAGAACGTGTACGTCATCGGCGGCAACAGCATCACGAAAGCCGATCCCAACACATTCTCTACCAAGAGCGTAAGTTTCCGCGGCGAATTCGAGTACGACGCGGTCAAGGAGCGCGAGTATATCTTCGAGCACTGCTGGAGGCAGGTGAAGGAAAAATGGTATGTTACCGACATGCACGGAGTCGATTGGGCTGCCGTGGGCGAGAACTACCGCCAGTTCCTTCCCTACATCACCGACAACTTCGCTTTCCGCGAGCTCCTTTCCGAGATGCTCGGCGAACTTAACGGCTCGCATACCGGCGGCCGCTACAGCGGTCCATCCGGCGGAGTCGGCCATGTGGGTGTCATCTTCGATGAGGAATATACAGGCAAGGGCCTGAAAGTGAAGGAATTCCTTCCCTACAGCACACTCAGGAGATATGCTCCCGACATGAAAGAGGGCGACCTCATCCTTGCAGTGGAAGGAAAGGAAATCGAGGCTGGCACTCCCTGGTACCAGGCACTGGCCCGCACGAACGGCAAGCGTATCGTGCTCAAGGTCAAAGCCGGCGGCAAGGAGAAGGATATAATCATCACTCCTTCCGGAAGCGATTCCGAAGGGTACTACCAGCGCTGGGTACGAAACAACGAAAAGCGCGTAGAGGAGCTCTCCGGCGGCAAAGTTGGTTATGTGCACGTGCGCGGAATGAATTCGGCAAGTTTCCGCGAAGTTTATTCCAAGGCCCTCGGCAAGTACCGCACCTGCGACGCCCTCATAGTGGATACCCGCAACAACGGAGGCGGCTGGCTGCATAACGACCTCGCCACCTTCCTTGACGGAAAGATGTATACCAAACGCGAGGCGCGCGGTGTCTACATGGCTCCAGAGCCTTACGACAAATGGGTGAAACCTTCCTGCGTCGTGGTCTGCGAAGCCAATTATTCCGACGCCTGCGGCTTCCCTTATTGCTACAGGGCTCTCGGCACAGGCAAGATCATCGGCGCACCCGTTCCCGGCACCGCCACTTCCGTGTGGTGGGAGAATCAGGTGGATCCTTCGCTTGTATTCGGCATACCGCAGATAGGGTCGTGGAGCGTTTCCAACGGCAGATATCTCGAGAATCTGCAGCTTGAGCCAGACATTACTGTATACAACGATCCGGAATCCGTAGCCCGAGGCGAAGACAAGCAGCTCGAGGCTGCCGTAGCAGAAATGCTTAAAGAGATAGCCGAGTGAACAGAAGCCGCGGACTCCTTGCATTAAGCCCGCTGCTGGTCTTCCTTGCAGTGTACCTTGTGTCGTCTTTCATAGCGAAAGACTTCTACAAGGTGCCTGTGGTTGCAGCATTCCTGCTGGCTTCCGCCTACGCCATCCTCATCACCAGGGGCGGTCTGGAAGAGCGCGTGGCGGTTTTCTCCCGCGGAGCAGGCAACAGCAACGTGCTGCTGATGATATGGATATTCGTGCTTGCCGGAGTTTTTGCGGCTACCGCAAAAGCCATAGGCAGCATCGACGCCGTGGTCGCCGCGACTCTGCACATACTGCCGGGACGCTTCATCCTGGTGGGCCTTTTCGTCGCGGCGTGTTTCATCTCCATGGCGATAGGAACGAGCGTGGGGACCATCGTTGCGCTGGTCCCCATAGCGTCCGGCCTTGCGTCAGGCACCGGAGCTCCGCTTGCAATGGTGGTGGCCGCAATAGTGGGCGGCGCCTTCTTCGGGGACAATCTCTCTTTCATTTCCGACACTACCATAGCTGCCACCCGCAGCCAGGAGTGCTCCATGGCGGATAAATTCCGCGCAAACATTTGGATCGCAGGCCCTGCCGCCATTGTGGTCGCGGTGGTGTATGTGGTGCTCGGACAGGGTTTCGACGCGACTGCACCCGCGCAGGAATTCAATCTCCTGCTGATTCTTCCCTATCTGGCCGTCATCATCCTTGCACTTTGCGGACTGAACGTGCTGGGCGTGCTGAGCGTGGGGATTTTCCTCAATGCCGTCATCGGCCTTTTGTCCGGCAAGTTCGGATGGCTTGGCTTCCTGCAGTCGGCGGGGGAGGGCGTCGCTTCCATGGGCGACCTGATAATCGTTACCATGCTGGCCGGCGGCATGCTCGAAATCATTAGGGTGAACGGCGGCATCGACTGGATAATCAATGTTCTCACGCGCCGGATTTCCGGCCGCAGGGGAGCAGAGTCCACCATCGCTCTGCTCGTCGCCCTTGCCAATGTCTGCACGGCGAACAATACCATCGCAATCATAACCACCGGCAGCATAGCCCGCGAAATCGCCGGGCATTTCGGGGTGGATCCCAGGAAGTCGGCCAGCATCCTGGACACTTTCTCCTGCATAGTGCAGGGTATACTGCCTTACGGCGCCCAGCTGCTTATGGCCTCCGGCCTTGCCGGCATCAGCGTGGCGTCCATAATCGGCTGCCTGTACTATCCGCTGGCGCTTCTTGTCTTTGCCCTGCTCGCTATCTGGCTGCGCTTCCCGCGCATTTAGCGTATTCCGTACTTGCGCAGTATCTTCACGAGAGGCTTGCGTATGCTTTCGGCCCAGATGTGGTAGCCGAAGTCGGAAGGATGGATGCCGTCGACCGTAGTTTCCTGATCGGAGGTCGCAGCATTTGAAGTCTTGATGTAATAAACGTCCTTGTAACGCTTTACGGCAATTGCCATCACGCTGTCGGCGACAGCCATTTTTGCCGTCTCGACCCTGTTCCTGTCGGTGTTGAAATTGCGGTTCTCGCGGCGTATGGTCCGTATGAAAATAAGCGGCACTCCGGGATGTGTTTCCTGGATTCCTTCGATGAAACCGAAGGTGCGTTCACGGATTTCGGACGGGCTGGGATTCGAGAATGTGTCGAAGAAGAATGCTTCCGCTTCCGCGTCCTTGAGCGCATTCAGGAACTGGGGCTGCATCTTGCAGTCGCCGCTTACCCCCAGGGAGTTGAACTGGAAACCGGTCATGCGCGACAGAAAACCGGGCAGAGTGTTGGCGGCGCGTGAAGTGCAGGCGCCGTGGGTGAAACTGGAGCCGTACAGCACTATATTGTGGGTAAAAGGCTTTTCGCCGGGAAGCAGGGTGCAGCCTTCGGGAACACCCACCTGGGCGGAACGTATTTCGCTGAAATTAGGGAAGTATACCATGCATTCTTTCTCGCCCGGGGCCATATCGGTAATCAGTTTGCATACCTTGTATTCATCGTTGCCCTTAGGGATTGCGGCAGCCCCTGCCCAAAGCCAGCGGCCGTCTTTTTTGATGTAAAGGTCGAATCCTCTGTCGCCACGGTTTGTGCCCCATCCTCCGCATACGATGGCCTTCATGTTGATAGCCTGCGCATCGGTCTTGAACGAAACGATTATGCCCGAGCTCTGCTTGAGCAGGTTGATGTCTTTCTCGACCCAACCCCCGTATTTGCCGAAGTCCATGCGCTGGTAGGGCTCAGGTGTATTCGGGAAGACTTTTCCGGTGATTGTGAGGCTGGTGGCTTCTGTATAAACGAAATTCTGCCCCTGCAAGGGCGTCAGTGCCATGAAAATGGCGGCGATCAGAATGAATGATTTTTTCATATTCTATAGGGATCCTATCATTAGAACTGTTACTCCCGCGAGCATCAGCGCGAGCACTCCGGCTTTGTGTGCAATCCTTTTCTCACGGAAGAGAATCGCTCCAAGCACGAAGGTGATTATGACCGAACTGCGTCGGATGAGAGAGATGACCGAAAGCAGGGCGTCATCGGCTTTGAGGGAAAAGAAATACAGCATGTCCGCTCCGGTAATCAGCACGGCGATCAACACCAGGGTCCAGTCCCATTTGAAAGGCTCCTGGACTCCTCGTCTGTGGCGGAAGAAGATTATTGCCGCAAGCAGGATGGTGATGTAGATGTTGGTCCAACCTTGTACGAAGAGAGGCTGCATGCCTGCCATGATGTGTTTGTCCCACAGGGCGCTGGCCACTCCCGTGAGCACGGAGACTACCAAGGCCCAGAAACCGCGGTTCCCCTTGAAGGAAATGCCTTCGCGCTCACTGTTTACGCTCAGCAGCCACATTGCCAGCAGCACCGCTGCCACTCCGCACCATTGTATCGGGTTCAGGCGCTCTCCGAAAAGGATGATGGAAAAGAGCACCACGAACATCGGCCGGGAGGTTTTGAAAGTGCTCACGGTCGTAATCGGGAGAAGTTGCAGAGCGATCATCCCGCTTACCCAGGACGATGTCACCAGCACTGCCTTGAAAATGAGGCGCAGATGGTCCTGGAGAGTCCCCTGGGTTAAGAAAGGACTCACGAAAACGGCGCTCAGTGCCGTGGCTACGAGAAGAATATAGTAAACGCCGTTATGCTTCAGGGCAATCTTCTTGGCAACATCGTAGAACCCAAGAAGAATAGCCGAAGCAAGCGCCATCCAGATCCACATATACTACTTGTTCTTTACCAGATACTGCTCTTCTCTGTAGGTAAGGCCCATGAAAAGGATTGCAAGCACGCAAGCTCCGAGCAGCAGCATGAACGTGGCGCTCCAACCGGCATTCTGCGCAACCAGGCCTATGACCGTGTTTGCAAGAATGAAGGTTCCGAAGAAATATCCGAAGAATCCGGTGAGACCAGCGGCGGTGCCTGACGCATTCTTGGGCGCAAGATCGAGAGCCTGCACTCCTATCAGCATTACGGGGCCGTAGATGAAGAATCCTATGCCGATGAGACTGATGATCACCACGGTGAGATTGTCGATGAACAACCAGTACAGCACGATGAAGACGGCGACCAGCGCCATGAACAGCATTGTGGGCAGAGCCCTGCGTCCGTGGAAGAGCTTGTCCGACAGCCATCCGCAAAGAAGCGTCCCCGGGATGGCGGCGAATTCATAAGCAAAATAAGCCCATCCGGCCGATTTGAGGTCTATTCCCTTTTCGGTGAGGATCGTAGGAGCCCAGTCGAGACAGCCGTAACGCACCATGTATACGAAAGCGTTCGCGAGTGCGATGAACCACAGGAACTTGTTGTTCAGCACATATTTGAAGAAAATCTCCTTGGTGGTAAGTGTCTCTTCCTGCTTCTCGGAGTAGTTTTTCGGGTAGTCGTTCCGCCATTTCTCTATGGAGGAAAGGCCGCAGCTCTGCGGAGTGTCGCGAAGCAGCACGTATGCCAACAGGGCGATGAACAGGGCTACCGCAGCAGGGAATGCAAAAGTGCCGATGAGGAAATACAGTTCGGTGTGGGCCCCATAAAACCAAGACCCGAACCAGGCCGCTCCGTATGTGGCCATAGGCCCTACCAGAGCTCCGCCCACATTGTGTGCGCAGTTCCAGATGCTCATCATCGTGCCTCGTTCGCTTACGCTGAACCAGTGTGTCATCACGCGCCCGCATGGAGGCCAGCCCATTCCGTTGAACCATCCTACAAGGAAGTTCAGCACACCCATCACAACAATCGCAAGTGCCTTGTGCTCAGCGCCTATGAACTGGATGGGGACTATCATGAAACACATTGAGATGGCCGTCAGAATAAGGCCCAGCGGAAGGAAAACCCGCGCGTTGCTGCGGTCGGAAACGCTGCCCATAAGGAATTTGGACAGGGCGTAAGCCGCAGCGTTCAGGCCGAGTACGAAACCCAGCTCGGTTTTCTCGAAACCAAGAGGAGCCATCGCAGGGATGGCCATGGAGAGGTTTTTGCGTACCAGATAGAATCCGGCATAGCCTATGAAGGCGCCAAGGAAAACCTGCAGTCTTAGTTTCTTGTATCTGGCATCGGCTTCAGGGCCGGTCTGTTCCGGCTTGTATGCGGGTTGTTGCAGGAATTTGAGCATAGTTTAGTTCTGTATTTCGAATTCGTGAGACCAGTTCCGGCCGTCAGGAGCGCAGACCGTAATGGTGATGCGTGCTGCGCCTTTGGACGGTTTCACGGCAAAATAGTGAATGTTCTTGCGAGGTCTTTTGTATTTTGGGATAGGTTTCTCGCCAAACTTTTTCTCAATCTGGTTTATGTAGCTTGGCGACACATCCTGTACGCGTTCCGGTGTGCCCTTGAGCACGCCGTCTTCATACCACAGCACGCTCCAACGGTCGTCGTAATCCCATACGTTTGCGATGTAGCAGTCGGGATTGAAACGGGATTCCCCCTTCGCGATGAACTCGACCTGGTAATCGTCCGGATAATCGACGTTGTGCCAGTACCAGCTGAGTTCTCCACCTGTGCGGTTGAAGATGTCGTAGCCGCGCGGAGTGCCGTCGTTGCACCAGGTGGTCTCCCACCATGCACCGCAGATCGCAGCCGGGTTGTGCTCCCGGATTTCGGGAGTGTAGACGTGGTTGTTCAGTATGTGCGTGTGCCCGGAAAGGAAGTCTACCCTGTATCCTTCAAGAAGCGCTACCATTTCCTTGCCGTTCACGATCCAGTTGTCTTTGAACCACCGGTAGGTGGGGCTGTGCTGGGCAATGAAAATATGTGTTCCTTCAGGGATGAACTTCAGGAGCTTTCGCATGAATTCCATCGTCCATTCCGGATAGCCTTCATCATATTTTCCGGAAACCTTCGGATCCTTGACTTCTCCGCGGAAACGGATATTGTTGAGCCCTACGACAAGGTCTTCACCCAGCCAGAAAGCCCAGTTCGCCGGGCCGAAGGCATCTTCGTAGGCGGCTTCGGCGGCCTTTCCGGAAAGATTCTGGATAAAATCATGATTTCCTATAACCGCGTAGAACGGAATGCCTGTCTTCCTGATTTCCTTTTTGTAAGGTTCAAACATGTTCAGTTCGTTCCAGGCAATGTCGCCGAGGGCTATGCCGACCGTGTTGCGCAGTGCGGCATGCCGCTGCGACTGCTCGATGAGGTCGGCGAGGGGCTCTTTGCAGAATTTCTTCAGGTGCCTCTCGTGTTTCATCTGCGGGTCCGACACGGCAAGCAGCGTGAAATCTCCCCCGGGAATGGTCCGGTTGAGCTGAAACGTGTAATGCCTGGCTTTCGTGATCGGCTGATAGAACTGAGGGGTGCCGGTCGAATAATCGGGCTGGTAACCTGAGGGGGTCACTATATACACGAACTTAGCATCGTTGGAGACATTCAGTTTGAATCTCCCGTCAGCGTCCGTCGTGGTAAAGTTTGCCCCGTCGGTTACGATTACTCCGGGGATCGGGTCAATCCCACAGTTCACTTTTCCGCTCACCTTGCGAGCCTCTGCAGCCAGGCAGAGGCTCGCCGTGAGCAAAACAATAAGCAGTTTCTTCATCTGTCAGTTATTCTCCCCACTGAATCCGAGGTTGCCACTCTGTGGTGGATATGTCGGTCACTGCAAGACGCCAAGTGCCCCCGTTGGGTGCTGTAAGCATATCGCCGCCGGCTCCCATGGCTGACTGGCAGACAAAACGGAAGACGACATTCTCGGTTTTAACGGAATACGTTACGGTAGCATCAACTTTAACGTTAGTGGCTCCATCGGCATTCATTGCGTGGGTGAATTCAACATCCGTTCCTTCAACCTTGTCAGTCTTTATTTCCGCAGCGGCCTTCCACTCGTTTCCATCCAGGTATATGAGTTTCCAATATTTTGGATTGGTAGCGGACGTCCTGGTTTCGAAGGTGATGCGAACTTTCTTGCCTTTGGAAACTACTCCGGGAACTTTAAACTGGCAATAATCACCAGGCCAGGCACCGGTTACACGGGGGTCGAGGGCCTGGATGTCGAGTTTGGTTTTCTTTTTGCCGCTTGCAAGGTCGGCAGCATTTCCTGCCTCGTTGTTGTACCATATGGTTCCGGTTCCCGTAACAGAGGCGATATATCCCGATACCCCCTCTTCGGTCGCGGAACCATTGGCCAAAGGCCAGGTTTCGTTAAAGTTGTTTGCGTCGGTCTGGATACTCCATTCCACAGGAAGTTTAACCTCATTTGGATCATCACCGCCACCAGGAGTACTACCTTCAGCAGGAAGAACCTTTATATTATCGAGATACCAGCGGTTTTGTTTACGCGTGCTGCTGATCGAAGGATCGTTGTTGGTAGGACGTATCGTGACCTTTGTTGTGGGAGTGGCGCCTTTGATGCGTACTTGAGCGTGCTGCCATTCGAGTTTGGTGAGATCATCTTCTGTGGGTTGCGACGAGGTTATCTCGTCACTGATTTCTGTACCATTCTCAAATACTCCACCTCCGCTGACGGTAATGGTAAGAGTCATGATATCCGGTTTGGAAGCACCTGTCATGCACCAACACCAGTCGAAGCTAAGGTCGATGTCATCGGTGTCATTTATCTTGGCGAGTGCAGGAAGAATGATGCCGGAGTTATAGGAGGTCTTTCCAAACTTAAGGTAATTCTTCTGAAGATACATCGTCTGCTTGTTGCCGTTGTCCGGAGTGCCGTCCGACCACTCCTGTCCCTTCCATCCCCATATATAACCGTATCCACGGGACTGGAATTCTGTGAGAAGGTCTTTCAAGGCCGCGGTAGTAAAGATGTTGGGGGAACTGCCCACTGAATTCGCAGCCACATCGTCAGGAATACTGGCATTGCCATCGGTCCAAGGAGCGAACCACTCGAAGTCATCCTCGAAGTAGATCAACTGGTCGAGACCTTTATCCTTGACATCCGTGGTAAGGATGCCGAACTGCTTCGCTCCAATGAGTCCGCAGGTGTAACCGCTAAGCTCGACCTTATGACCATTATAGTTGGACAGCTTCAGATCCGCAGGGCAATCGACCTGCTTGATGGAGTAATCCACCTCATCGACGGTCAGCGCAAGGTTGCCTCCGGAAACCACGCCGGCAACCGTGACATAATCCATGGTTTCGCCGGTGTAGCTTGCGATGCTCTCGTTGAGGTTGAGGGCCTCGGGATAGTCGAAGGTGCCGGACGATTTAACCGTCACCTCGTCGGCTGCACTGCCCTTGACCGCCTTGACGGATACGACATCGCCAACGGTTACGCTCTCGGAAGATTTGATGTAAACATTGGCGGTCCCATTGGATGCTACGAAACCGGCAGTCGTGACGGCGGCGACGGTCGCTTCATCCAGGATGTAGGCCTTGCCATCGGCCAGAGCTGCGATCTTGTCGACGGTCAGATGCTCGGCTTTGCGGTATGCATCGCCCTCCTGATTCACTATGATGATCAGTCGGCTGGCAAGCGTGTTTCCGGAGATGATGAGTGTATCCTTACGGGGCTCGAGCATTCCGCCGGCGTCAACGTTCTCGTTTGCGGTGACGGTTACCAGCGTTGTGCCGTTTCCGGTAGCAGGATCAACTGAAATCCATTCCGGAGCAGTTGTGTGCCAGTCGCCGTCGGAATAGACGGTGACTGTCTGTGCCGCAGGGTTCTTGGCAGCGAATGTCATGGACGACACGTCGCCAAGAACAGCCTTCGCCACGGTTGACTCCTCTTCCTGGCAGGATGCGAGGAGCGAGCCGAAAGCGAGAGTCGCGGCAGCTATCTTCAATAATGTATATAATCTTTTCATAATCTGTTACCAGTTAGGATTCTGTTTGAGATTCTCGTTAAGCTGAAGATCCTTCTCGTTGAGGGGATAGAAGTAGTGCTTCGACTCGTCGAATGAGTGAGGTATGTTCTTGAAAATGTCGATTACGCCGGAAGTGGCATAGTTGCCGGTGACAGGATCCACGAGGTAGATCATATCGGATGCCTGGTCTCCTGCAGGGTCATAAATCTTGAACAGATTTCCGGTAGCGGTGGTTGAGCCTACGTAGAAAGTGTACTTGCTGTCGTCGCCGAACTCATAGTAGCCCGGCTTGACATACATTCCGTAGTAAGGCTGGTTGAGGCAGTAGCCGGCTTTCCAGCGCATGAGATCGAAATACCTTCCGTAGCCTTCCTGGAAGAGCTCGACGGCACGTTCGCGACGGATTTCCAGAATCACGCCGGTATTGCCTCCGGTCACGTTGGGATAGCCGGTCTTCTCGCTCTTGAGGTAAGGATCCGGACTGGCGTTGGAGGCTGCCATGTTCAGGTCGGGCATGCCTGCGCGCTTGCGGATAAGATTGACCGAAATGTCAAGGTCGTCCTGCGTAAGTTCGCCGAGCTCAGCCTTGGCTTCCGCATAATTCAGCAGGGCCTCTGCGTAACGGAATACCGGCATGTCGTTGAAACAGTTGTCGGTAGAGTATGGTTTCGTCGAGTATGCAGGGATGTACTTGATGGTCTGGTAACCGGACTGGCAATATGCGAACTCGGGACCGTCTTTGCTGACGCCGGGATTCTTCCAGGAATAACCGGGAGTGCGGATGGTCTGGGCAAGACGGGGATCGCGTCCGGCAACTTCGTCGGCGAATTCAAGGATGTCCCAGCCTGGCTTGTCGGTGAAACGTGTGCCGTCGGCCATCAGATACATGTCGACCATCTTCTTTGTCATTCCGTAACGGGCGGAAGTCTGGTTGGTGATGTCGCGTCCGCAGTCGTGATGGATCTTGAGGTCGCGGTCGTAGTTCACTGCGAGGATGATCTCGTCTGTATTCGCATTGTCGGAATTGAACAGGGTGAGATAATCGCTGGCAGGTTTGCCGGTGCTGAAGAGTTTATATGCATTCGAGTCCATCAGCTGCTTGGCTGCCTTGGCTGCGAGGTCGAGGTAGTAGGCGTAGTCGTGAGTGCTTCCGTCGGCTGCGGTGTAGGAATTATCGAACGGTGCGGGAGACGAATGATACTTGCGGAATGTTCCCTCGAAGAGGCAGAACTGGGCCTTGAGGAACATCGCGGTGTACTTGTTCACGCGATATGCCGTCTGGGGAGCCTTCGCCTTGCCGGG
This sequence comes from uncultured Bacteroidales bacterium, assembly GCA_946616385.1. Classification (GTDB taxonomy): domain Bacteria; phylum Bacteroidota; class Bacteroidia; order Bacteroidales; family UBA932; genus Cryptobacteroides. The sequence continues at coordinate 15,843 of CAMOIZ010000008.1, forward strand.
AAGGTCCTCGATGGCGCAGTCAATATCTTCGATAATCTTCTGCATCACGGTTTCGCGGGTGTCGCGGGGCAGGTAAAGATCCTCGTCGGAAGATCCGATTTCATGGTCGATCCACGGAACGTCGCCGAATTTGCGTATCATGTCGGCATAGTAGTATGCCCTCCAGAATCTGGTGAGGGCCGTGTATTCCTTCACTGCCGCTTCGTCCTTGCACTTGTCGATGTTTGCGAGAAGCGTGTTCATCTTGCGCAGGTTGGTGAAAGACCAGCCGCCGCCGGAAGTAGGAACGGTGCGGTCGTTGCCGCCGCGAATGAGGTTGGACGGATTCATCTTCACGAAAAGGTCGCTCTCCACTGTGTAGGGTTCCTTGTCGAGAAGATTGTTATAGAATGTATTGGAGAAGAGCTGAAGGTCCTCGGCTCTGGTGAAGTATGAATCCGGTGTGAGCTGTGATTCGGGAGAAAGTGACAGCATGTCTTCGAGATTGCAGGATGCCGCAACCACGGATATCAGGGCCAGAAGTATAATGTTCTTTTTCATATTCTCGTCGTTTAGAAGTTGATGTCAACACCGAACATGAAGGTCTTCTGCCAAGGATAGGACGTGTTGTTGAGGTCGTCGACAGGATCGCTGCTGCGGTTGAAGCAGCTTTCCGGGTCCAGATGACGTGTAACCTTGGTGATAGGGGACCAGTAGGCGAGGTTCTCGCCGGAGAAGTATACCCTGAGCTGTTCGAGACCGATCTTCGATATGAGCTTCTTTGGAAGCTGGTAACCGATGGTCAGGTTCTTGAAGCGCAGGTAGCGTATGTTCTGGATGTAGCGGTCGTTCACGCGGCCGAGCTCACCGCCGCCGTTGGAGGCCACGTTGGAACGGGGCCTGGGGAAATATGCGTCGGGATTGTCTTCGCTCCAGCACTTGTCGAGGAAGTTCTTCTCGAGGAAGGTAGGATAACCGAGGCTGAAGGGGCCCCAGAAATCGAAGTTGTAACGGGCGGGATACCAATAGTGGTTGCCGGTGCCTTCGAAGAACACGCTGAAATCGAACCCGTTCCACGAGAATCCTGTCTGGAATCCGTAGTGGAGTCTAGGAAGGCTGTTTCCGAGATAGATGAGGTCGCCGTGTTCGGCTTTGGTATTCTTTGCGATGCCGATCACGCCGTCCGGCTCGTCGGAGATGACGTTTCCGTTCTCGTCATAAGTGTATTTGCCTCCCAGGTCGGCGTACTTGAGGTCGCCGGCCTTCCATCCTCCGTTGAGGTTGGCATTGCAGTAGGACTGGTCTACCTTGCCGGTGTAAGCCTGGGCTTCGGCGTCGGACTGGAACAGGCCTTCGACATGGAAGCCCCAGATTTCACCGATTTCCATGCCCTCATACCAGTTGGAGAGCAGATAGGTGTCGTTCTTGAATTTGGTGATGGTCGAAGAGAATTTGCTCAGCGAACCCTTTGCGAAATATTCGAAATCCTTTCCCGCCACCTTGAAGGAATCCCTCCAGCTGAGCGAGAGTTCGAATCCCTTGGTGCGGAGGTCGGCGGCGTTCATCTGGGGAACACCGGCTCCATATACGGAAGGAAGATCCATGCCGTCGGTGAGCATGCCGTCGGTGTCGCGGATGTAGGCCTCTGCAGTGAATTCAAGTTTGTTGCCCAGCATTGCGAGATCGAGACCAATGTTCGTCTGCTTGGAAGTCTCCCAGGTCTTGTCGGATGCTACAGGATCGTCAAGATTCGTGTAGCGGGCCATCGTCGTGTCTCCGAAGTTGTAGGCCGCGAAGGTCTTGAAGTTGACAAGACGGATGTAGGAGAAGTTGTCTACGTTCTGGTTGCCCAGGGTTCCGTAGGATGCACGCAGTTTGAGGTTGTTTACAACACTCTTTAAAGGAGCGAAGAAGGGTTCTTCGCTGATACGCCAGCCGGCGGATACGGAGGGGAAGAAACCGAACTGGTGTCCGCGGGCGAAACGGGAAGATCCGTCATAACGGGCGGAAGCCTCGAACAGGTAGCGGCCCTTGAAGTCGTAGTTGATACGGCCGAAGAAACCTGCGGTCCTCCATGCGGACTGGTTGCCTCCTACTTCGGGAGTACGGGTTTCGGTCGAAATGAGCGCGAGGTCGGAAAGCTCGGTGGTAATGAGGTCGTATCCCTTGCCGTAGACTCTCTTGTAGTGATAGTCGTCGTAGTTGAAACCACCCATTGCCGTGAAGTGGTGTGCGTCGGCCCAGGTGTTCTCGTAGGTTGCATAGACGTTCCAGGTCTGGCGTACATACTCGCGGACATCCTCCGTCATGTAGTTGTCGAAAGCTCCGCCGTTGTTGTATTCCACTATCTCGCCGGGATACTGCGAATATGTAATGAGGTTCCTGCGGTGGGTGTCGTGGTTGTTGTAGGTGCGGTAGCTGTAGTTGGCCTTGAGGGTGAGCTGCTTGAAAGGAGTGACTGTGAGCTCGGTGGTGTTTGCGAGGTCGTTTCTCTTTTCAAGGTTGAGATTGTCGCTGGCATAGGCCCAGTGACGTCCGTTGGCAACACGGTATCCGAGCGCGTCCACGAAGTAGACCCATGTCCCGTCGGGGTTCTTGAGAGGGAAGCACGCGGGAGCGTGACGGTCGCCGTATGCGAAGGAATCCTGGATGTCGTGAAGGCCGGGGAAGTCATAGACGCCGGAGAAGAAGTTGGTGTTGTTGCTGATGCGCGCATACTTGTTGATACGTGCGTCGATCTTCGCCCTGAGGTTGTATTTCTCATAAACGTCGGGGCGTACTTTCACCATACCTTCCTGGCGGTCGTACTGGCCGGAGAGATAGTATTTGACGGCCTTGTTTCCGCCGCTGACGCTGACACTGTGGTTCTGGGTGGGGTGCACGTCATTGTAGAGTTCGTGCCACCAGTCGGTGTTTGCGTAGTATTTGTATTTCCCATCCTTGATCACCACCCACGGGCGCTCGGGGTTCTCGGTCTTGTCGTTCACGCGGGCAAGGAGTTCGCGCATGTCTTCTGCGGAGTATTTCACGTAGTTGGAACCCTTGCTTTCGTACCAGAACTTGTTGAGTGTGTAGACTGACCAGTAACCTCTGGTTTCCCAGTCGGTGGAAGTGGTAGGCATTTCAACGCCCCAGCGGCCGTTATAGCGTACGGTTGCCTTGTCTTTGTCGGCCGAACCGTTCTTGGTGGTCACCAGGATTACGCCGTAGGCTGCGCGGGCTCCGTAGACGGCCGCGGAGGATGCGTCCTTGATTACGGAAATGGATTCCACGTCCTGAGGGTTGATGCGGTTGATGCTGCCTTCGATTCCGTCGATCAGCACGAGGGGATCACCGCCGTTGATGGAAGTGAAGCCGCGCACATTGAGCGATCCGGTAGAACCGGGATTGCCGCTGGACGTGCTGATGTTGAGACCGGGCACTGAGCCCTGAAGCATGGTGGTAAGGTTATGCGCACTGCGGTTCTCGATTGTCTTGCTGTCGATTGCCGTAATTGCACCGGTGAGGTTGACTTTCTTCTGGACACCGTAACCCACGACGACTGTCTCCTCGAGGGTCAGGTTGTCTTCTGCCAAAGTCACATTTACCAAGCTCCGGTTCGCAGGCACGTCTACTGTCTGTGTCTGATAGCCGAGGCTGGAGAACTCAACGACCACATCTGTTGCAGGCACACGGAGCGAATATGTGCCGTCTGCTGCGGTGATGGTGCCGTTGGTGGTGCCCTGAAGAACGATACCTGCGCCGGGAACCGGCTGTCCTGCGGTGTCGAGTACCGTTCCTTGCACCGTACGGTTCTGCGCATTCAGGGCAAGGCCCGAGAGAATGAGCAGCGCCGAAGCGGCAAAAGTTTTGAGTAATCTCATAATTAAATTGTTAAGTTAATAGGTTGATATGATTATTTGTTTTTGTATTCATTGATATTGAACGCTTTGGGGCGAGTCATGGTCTCGGTGTAGACCTTGCCGTTGCGGTCGGTGACCTTGACCGTGACGGTAGAAGTGGGACTGGAAGCGGTAGCCTTGAAGAAGTGCGACCACTTTGCCGTGGTGAAGTTGGGCGAATCGACCGACTTGCTCCTCGGTGCCGTCCAGGCCATTATGTGCAGTGGATCATAGGCATAGTCCTTCGTAACGGAAAGCTCTTTTCCGTTTTCAGAGATGCTGACCGTCCAACTGTCATCGAAGTCCCACACGTTGACCAGGATGGTATTGGCAGGATACGAAGAAATGCCCGTGACGAATGTGCTGAAATTCTTGTTGCCTCCTGCAGCATCCAGAGTCACCACTTTCTTGATCTCGTTCATGTCGTAGGCGCGGAACTGATAGTCCTGGTCGTGCCCGGCCGACTGGAAATAGTGCTTGAACTCCTTGCCCTTGAATTCCCATACGGCGAAACCGCCGGGGGTGCCGTCCTGAGAGACGTGAATTCCCGGGGTCTGTTTACCGGTCCACCACCAGGTGGCGCAGACGGCACCTTCGTTATGCTCGGAGAAGTCGTTCGAGTGTTTGCGGTGGAAAACGTTGTGGGTATGTCCGCTGAGGAAGTTTACATTGTAACCCGAAAGCGTGGAAATGAAACCGGTCATGTTGACTTCGCCGGCCGAGTTCGCACCGTTCATGTAGTTGTTGTTGAAGCTTGTGGCCCCGTTCGGTCGGGAAAGCGGTGCATGTGAGGTTATGATTATGGGAGTGTCCTTGCTGACATGCGAGAGGTCTTTCAGAAGCCACGCCATCTGCTCTGCGGTAAAGTCGAGCACATACTGGCTGCGGTAATCTTTGCCGGTGCCGTCGTTATTGGCGCCGACATTGTTGTAGTCGATATTGTCCAGGACGATGAAATGAACTTTCCCGATGTTGAACGAGTAGAAGGTGGGGGCGATGTCAC
>CAMOIZ010000009.1 GCA_946616385.1 uncultured Bacteroidales bacterium
GCAATTATGGGCTGAGCCGCGTGCTTGTTACCGTGGAACAGAAAACGGACTGGAAGTACAGCGGCTACGCCAGCATCATCGGATCCACCCTGCCCGGAGAAGTGCTGATCCCTTCCAAATATTCCTTTGCGCGCTATGAGGACGGAAGGCTGCTGACCTTCAAGGGAAACTATGCCTATTCCGTCAGCATGAATGACGAAATGGGAAAGCAGGGACGCTTCAAGAACGGGGATTGGGTGCACTTTGTCTATAACGTCACACCGGTTGAGACGGTTGTCATCTCGCGGCAGAAAGTAAAGACGATCAACTACATTATTTCCGTCATTTTCCTGGGGCTGCTGTGCTTCCTGTTTTTCACGCTCGTGTCGATGCGCAAGGCAAGGCGCAGGGCGTTCGGGCAGAGCTATTTCCAGACCAGGATACGCATGGTGGTGCTGGTATCCCTGGTATTGTCTCTGGTGACCATGGCGACGGTGAGCATGGCTTTCGTCATCAACCGGAACGACTCTAACCGCAACATCATGATGTCGGAGAAAATCAACTGGATACAGTCGCTTGTCTCCGCCAGGGTGAGAGGTAACCTGCGCGGGGCCGACCTGCGCTCTCCGGAAATGATACGCATCATCAGCGAAGTGGGAGGCAATACGAATTCCGACATCACGCTTTATTCGCCTTCCGGCATGGTGATGATGTCGACGGCTCCCGACGTGTTTTACCAGCTGCTGGTCGAGCCAAGGATGGATCCTGAGGCCTATGTGTCCATCGTGAAGAACACGAGCCGCTATTTCATCCACAAGGAAAAGGTGGGGAAGAGGTCGTTCTACAGCATGTACGCTCCCTTGCTCGGCGAAGAAGGCTCGGTGCAGGCCATCATCTGCTCGCCTTACACCGATGAAAGCTACGATTTCGAGTCTTACGTCGTGAGCCATTCACTGATGATAATATCCCTTTTCATCTTCCTCCTGCTGGTGGCCACTTTCATGGTTTCAAGGGTGCTGGAGCTGATGTTCAAGCCTCTTGTGGAGATGGGTACGAAGATGGATGCCGCCGGAGTGGGAGACCTGGAGTACATCAGTTACAACAATAAAGACGAAATCTCCGGCCTCGTGAACGCATACAACAGCATGGTGACCGAGCTGAGGGAAAGTACCCGTCAGCTCGCCCAGGCGGAGCGCGACAAGGCCTGGAGCGGAATGGCCCGCCAGGTGGCGCACGAGATCAAGAATCCGCTCACTCCGATGAAACTGCAGATCCAGCGCCTGATCCGTCTCAAGAACAAGGGGGATGACAGCTGGCAGAGCAAGTTCGACGAAATCAGTACCATACTCCTCGACCACATCGACATGCTTACCGACACTGCGAACGAGTTCTCGACCTTCGCGAAACTCTATACCCAGGAACCGGATGAGATCGACCTGTCCGCCCTGCTACAGGAAGAGCTGTCGATTTTCGACAACCGCGACGGCATCAGCTTCGAGTTCGTAGGGCTCCCGGAAGTGAAGGTGATGGGCCCCAAGCCTCAGCTTACCCGTGTGTTCGTGAACCTTATCAACAATTCGGTGCAGGCCATGACCGAAAGGGGAGATGCCGAAGGAAAGGTAAGGGTGAGCCTGCGCAACTCCATCACCGACGGATTCTACGACATCGTTTTCGAAGACAGCGGCCCGGGTGTCGCGGAAGAAAATGTGGAGAAGCTCTTTACGCCCAACTTCACCACCAAGAACGGCGGCAGCGGTCTGGGGCTGGCCATATCGAGAAGCGTCCTGGAGCGTTGCGGGGCGAGTATCTCATACAGCAGGTCTTTCTCGCTGGGAGGGGCGTGCTTTACTATTCTCTACCCTAAGGGATAATTTTTAGGATTGCCTGCTTAAATGTGCGCAGATTTCGTTATCTTTGTAGTATGAAGATAACGGATGCAAAGTTTGCCGGCAGTTGCACGAGGGTTTCTGCTAAACCCAAGAGGCGGCTGCCCGAATTTGCCTTCATAGGCCGGTCGAACGTGGGTAAGAGCTCGCTCATCAACATGCTCACCGGCAACGGCAAACTTGCCATGACATCTTCTACTCCGGGAAAGACCAAGCTCATCAATCATTTTCTGATCAACGACAGGTGGTATCTGGTCGATCTTCCGGGATATGGCTATGCGAAAATGAGCCAGAAGGCCCGTGCCGAACTGGAACAGGTGATCAGCGACTACATACTGGGTTCGGAAGAACTTGTATGCCTGTTCGTGCTTGTGGATTCCCGTTTCGACATCACCCGGGTGGACATCGACTTTCTTGCCGAACTTGGCGAAAAGGGCGTTCCTTTCGCAATAGTCTTCACCAAGTGCGACAAGCAGAGCGCGACGGCCACAGCCGCGCAGATCGAGAAAGACCGCGAGATTCTCCTGCAGGACTGGGAGAGCCTGCCGCCGATGTTTGCGAGCTCGTCTTCGAAAAAGACGGGCCGGGAAGAGATTTTGGACTACATAGGATCTTTATTGTCAGACAAATAGTATTATGCAACACGAACACAGAATGCTTGTTTTCAGCTGCAAGGCCTCGGAAGCCTTTGCGCAGCGGGTTGTGAAGTATCTTCAGGAAACTGAGGGGGCGGAGGACGAACACATCGAACTCGGTGCCCTTGATGTCGACAAATTCAGCGACGGGGAGTTCCAGCCTTCGTATCGCGACAGCGTGCGCGGCGCAACTGTATTTCTCATCCAGAGCACCTTTCCTCCGGCAGACAATCTCATGGAGCTGCTGCTCTGCATCGATGCGGCAAAGCGCGCTTCCGCCGACAAGGTCATTGCAGTGATCCCTTATTTCGGATGGGCCCGCCAGGACCGTAAGGACCGTCCCCGCGTGAGTATAGGTGCCAAGCTTGTCGCAAATCTCCTGCGCGCTGCAGGTTGCGACCGGGTGATGACCTGCGACCTTCATGCCGACCAGATCCAGGGCTTCTTCGACATTCCTGTCGACCACATCTACGCCAGCGGAGTGTTCGTGAAAGCGATTTCCGAATCCACCCAGTTCAAGAACCTCGCCATTGCGGCTCCCGACATGGGCGGAGCCAAGAGGGCCAATGCTTATTCGAAGTTCTTCAGCAAGCGCCGCGACTGCCCTGTGATTATCTGCCACAAGACCCGCGAGCGCGCGAACGTGGTGGCCGAGATCAAGGCCATCGGCGAAGTTGAAGGCAAGGATGTTGTGATAGTAGACGATATGATCGATACCGCCGGCACCCTCTGCAAGGCGGCCGATGTGCTCAAGAAGATGGGTGCGAAGAGCGTGCGTGCATGCGCCAGCCACGGAGTCCTCTCCGGAGGAGCTGCGAATAGGATCATGGAATCCGCTCTCGACGAAGTATATATCACCGACACAATCCCTCATCCCGAGCTCGAGAATCACCCGAAAATCAAGGTTCTCAGCATAGCTCCGGTGTTCGCTACCATTATGCGAAGGGTTTACAGATATGAACCGGTAAGCACCGAATTCGAAATAAAGTAAATGAAAGTTTTTCTCGCCGCCATACTTCTTGTGGGAATCTGCGTTCTTCTGCTCAGCGTGGGCATACTTTTCAAACGCGGATTCCCGCAGTATGACGTGGGCAGCAACGAAAAACTCAAGGCGCGCGGAATCACCTGCTATCGCGAAGAAGACGAGCGCCTCCACCGCAGGAGAGTCTGCAGCGGCAATTTCAGCGATGCCTGCGCAGACTGTACGCTGTATAAAACGAATAAATGATATGAACGGACTTGTAGCAATCGTTGGCCGGCCGAATGTCGGCAAATCCACACTCTTCAACCGCCTCGTGGGAATGCGGCAGGCGATCGTCGACGACACCGCCGGCGTGACCCGCGACCGCCATTATGGCAAGAGCGACTGGAACGGTCGCGAGTTCTCCGTGGTTGACACCGGAGGATACACCTCCAACTCCGATGACGTGTTCGAAACCGCCATCCGCCGTCAGGTGCAGATTGCCATCGACGAGGCCGATGTGATCCTCTTCATGGTGGAAGCCGCCACAGGCATAACCGACTACGACTCGGAGATCGCTGATGTGCTGCGCCGTTCGCGCAAACCCGTGATCCTCTGCGTGAACAAGGTGGATTCCGGCGAGAAGATGTACGATGCCTACGAGTTCTACGGGCTCGGCCTGGGAGACGTTTACTCCATCTCCGCCGCCAATGGCAGCGGCACGGGCGACCTGCTGGATGCAGTGGTGAAGGCCCTTCCGGAAGAGAAGGAAGAGGAGGATCCGTACGCCGGGCTTCCGCGCATCGCCATAGTGGGCAAGCCGAACGTGGGCAAGTCGTCCATCACCAACGCTCTGCTCGGCGAGGAACGCAACATCGTCACGCCCGTGGCAGGCACCACCCGCGATTCGATAGAGACGCATTACAATAAATTCGGCCATGAATTCATGCTGGTCGACACCGCCGGCATACGCAAGAAAGGCAAGGTGACCGAGGATCTCGAGTTCTACTCCGTTATGCGTTCCATCCGTGCCATCGAGCACAGCGACGTGTGCGTGCTGATGATAGACGCCACTTCCGGAATGGAGGCTCAGGACATGAACATCTTCAACCTCATCATACGCAACCGCAAGGGGTGTGTGGTAGTGGTGAACAAATGGGACCTTTTCGTGAAGGACTCCAAGACCATGAAGGAATACACCGAGTCCCTCAAGTCCCGCCTGGCTCCATTCGACGACGTGCCCGTGATATTCACTTCGGTAGTCAAGATGCAGCGTATCCAGGATGTGCTCGACGCCGTCGCCGAGGTTTATGCCAACTACTCGCAGAAGATTCCGACAGCCCGCCTGAACGAGGCGCTACTGCCTGTAATCGAGGAAACCCCTCCTCCGGCATGGAAGGGAAAATATGTGAAAATCAAGTACATAACCCAGCTGCCGACAAGTTTCCCTTCGTTCGCATTCTTCTGCAATCTTCCTCAATACATCAAGGATCCCTACAAGCGTTTCCTTGAGAATCAGCTACGCCGCCACTTCAAACTGACAGGCTGCCCGGTGCAGATTTACTGCAGGCAGAAGTAGCGTTATGGAAGACCATCATGAACTGACGCTCCTGGAACTTCAGGAGATAATCCGGGATGGCGTGGAAAGCGCCGTTCCGGATAAATTGTGGATAAAGGCGGAAGTGGCTTCGGTGCAGGCGCGGGGCAACGGGCATTGTTATCTGGAACTTTCGCAGTCGGAAGACGGGCGCCTGCTGGCGAAGGCCAGGGCCGTGATCTGGAAGAGCGTATGGTTTGCACTGAAGCGTTATTTCCGGGAAGCCACCGGCAGCGAACTCGCTCCCGGCATGCAGGTGATGGTGCGTGTTCAGGCCAGTTACAGCGAACTTTACGGCCTGACTCTGGTAGTCGACGAACTTGAACCGCAGTACACTCTCGGAGCGGCGGAACTCGAAAAGCGCAAGACCATAGAAAGACTCACGGAAGAAGGGCTGATGGACAGGCAGAAAGAACTCGAACTGGCCGAACTTCCCTATGCCCTGGCAGTGATTTCCGCATCCGATGCCGCCGGTTTCGGCGACTTCTGCCGTCATATTGAAGAAAACGAATACGGATTCAAGTTCCGGGTGGATCTTTTCCCCGCAACGATGCAGGGGGAGAATGCACCGGAAAGCATCGTGGATGCGATGGAGCAGGTGGAAATCGCAGGCGGGTACGATGCCGTCCTCATCATGCGAGGCGGCGGCTCGACTCTCGACCTTTCGTGTTTCGACGATTATGGCCTTGCATTCGCCATAGCGAGTTGCCCGATTCCCGTGTTCACGGCCATAGGCCACGACCGCGACTATCATGTCGCCGACATGGTCGCCTTCGATTTCGTGAAGACTCCTACTGCATTGGCCGATCTTTTCATCGATGCCTTTGCCGCGGAAGACGAGCGCATCAGCGCCTTCAGCACCCGCCTGCGAGTGGCCTTGAGCAACAGGATTTCCGCAATGGAATCCGCTGTCAGCGTGCTGGAGCAGCGCATCAAAGCGGCTGACCCCCGCAACATACTTACCCGTGGGTATTCCCTGGTTACCGATGCCGACGGAGTGGTGCTGAATTCCGCTTCCGCGATACGCTCCGGACAGCGTGTGCGCCTGCTCTTCGCCGACGGCCACGTCGACGCTGAAGTTCTCTGACTTTTTGTATATTTGTAAGTTACGATATGACAGATAATTTTGATTATAAAAAGGCCCTGGAGGAGCTGGAAGCCATTTCAAAAAAGGTGGAAGACCCTTCGACGGCGCTTGGTGACATCGACGCCCTGATAAAGCGCGCCGATGCCCTGATAGCATCTTGCCGTGAGTATCTTCGCACAGCCCGCAACAGTGCCGACAGAATAGAATAGTATGAAGAAAATATACGAAACCGACCCGTGGCTTGAACCTTTCAAGCCTGCAATCGAAGCAAGGAATTCGCGGCTCGAAGCAGAAACCGCCCATATCAAGGGCAAGCACGAAAAACTTGCGGACGGGGTCAACAACCATCTTTATTACGGACTCCACCGAAGCGGGGATGGCTGGGTGTTCCGTGAGTGGGCTCCCAACGCCACCCGTATCTGGATGATAGGCGATTTCAACAACTGGAAAAAAGCCGAGGCCTGGGCTCTCAGCCCTATCGGCGACGGGAACTGGGAGATCAAGCTTCCCGCTATGTTCCTGCGTCACGGAGAGCTTTACAAACTCTTCGTGGAGTGGCCCGGCGGCGGTGCGGAACGGCTTCCGGCTTATGCCACCAGGGTGGTGCAGGATCCGGACACCAAGGTCTTCTCCGCCCAGGTCTGGGATCCCATGCCATACAAGTGGAAGCACAAGGGCCCCGGCAAGCGTCCTCATCCCCTGATTTACGAGTGTCATATAGGCATGAGTTCCGAGCAGGAGAAGGTGGCGAGTTTCGACGACTTCCGCACCCAGGTCCTTCCGCGCGTCCACAAACTCGGATACGACACCCTTCAGATAATGGCCTTGCAGGAGCATCCTTACTACGGATCCTTCGGCTATCAGGTGAGCAATTTCTATGCTTTGAGCTCCCGTTTCGGCACCCCCGAGCAGTTCAAGCGCCTGGTCGATGAGGCCCATGCACTCGGAATAGCCGTCATCATGGATATCGTCCATTCCCACGCTGTTTCTAACGAAATCGAAGGCCTCGGACGCTTCGACGGCAGGGAGGATCTCTATTTCTATCCTGGCCAGGCCGGACATCATCCTGCATGGGGGTCGAGATGCTTCGACTACGGAAAAGATGCGGTGAAGTATTTCCTGCTGTCCAACTGCAAGTTCTGGATGGAAGAGTATCACCTCGACGGATTCCGTTTCGACGGCGTGACTTCGATGCTGTACTGGGATCACGGTCTTGGCACCGATTTCGGCAATTACGACATTTATTTCGGCCAGGGGGTGGACGAGAATGCCGTGGCCTACCTCGGGCTGGCCAATACTCTCATACATGAACTGAATCCCGATGCGATCACCATCGCGGAGGACGTGAGCGGCATGCCCGGCCTCGCCGCTCCGCAGGCTGCCGGAGGAGTCGGGTTCGACTTCCGCATGGCGATGGGCATAGCAGACCACTGGATCAAGTGGATAAAAGAAAAGAGCGACGAACAATGGAGTCCGGGCGAGATCTGGTATGAACTCACCAACAAACGGGCCGACGAAAAGACCGTAAGCTATGCCGAGTGCCACGATCAGGCGCTCGTGGGCGACAAAACCATAATCTTCCGTCTGATCGACAAGGAAATGTACTTCTCGATGGACAAAGGGAAGCAGAACCTGACGGTAGAAAGGGGGGTGGCCCTGCACAAGATGATACGCCTCGTGACCGCGGCTACGGCCGGGGACGGATACCTGAATTTCATGGGCAACGAGTTCGGTCATCCCGAATGGATAGACTTCCCCCGTGAGGGGAACGGATGGAGTTATGCGCATGCCCGCAGATTGTGGTCGATCGCAGACAACGATGCCCTTCTCTATAAGGGACTTGAAGATTTCGATCGGGAAATGATACAGTTCATCCGGAAAAATGCGCTGCTCAGTGAATCTCCCGTACTGCTCACCGCCGACGAGCAGAAACAGATACTGGTTTTCCTACGGAAAAATTGTATCTTTGCACTGAATTTCAACCCGGGAGCCTCCTTCGCGGATTACGCCTTTGCGGCACCGTCCGGAGAATATGAACTTGCGTTCTGTTCCGACGAACTGCGCTTCAATGGTCCGGGCAGGCTCGTGGCCGGCGAGAGGCACATCAGCATGGATGTCCGCTGCCCCAACGGCAATCAGGAATTTGACCATAGCCTGAGCCTGTATCTGCCAAGCAGGAGCGCCCTGGTCTTGAAGAAAATCAAATAGAATATGGCATTCTTAAAATTCAATAAGGCGGAACTGGTGAATCTCTCATATTCACTCAAGAGAGAGATCATCTGCGTCAACAAGACGGGGGCCTACTGCAACACCAGCATAGTCACCTGCAACACCCGCCGCTATCACGGTCTGCTGTCGGTAACGCTCGACCGTTTCGGCGGCGACAAATACCTGCTTCTGTCCGCAATCGATGAATCGCTCATAGTGAACGGAAAGCAGTTCAACCTGGGCATTCATTGCTATGGCGACATCTACGAGCCGAGGGGCCACAAGTATGTGGTCGACTTCGGGGCCGATCCTGTTCCTTCGGTCACCTACAAGGTGGGAGACATCGTTTTCCGCAAATCTCTGATGTTGCTTCCGGACAAAGACCAGCTTCTGATAAAGTACGAACTGCTCGAGTCTCCCGCAAAGGCGACCCTGAGCCTGAAACCATTCCTGGCATTCCGCAATATCCATGCTCTCACGCATTGCAACGCCGAAGCCGACCAGGGATTCAGTCCAGTTGCTTCCGGAGCGAAGTTCCGCATGTACGGCAACTTCCCCGACCTGGTCCTCCAGACTTCCGGGAGTTCATTCGGCTACAGGCATGATCCTGAGTGGTATTACGGAATCACTTATTCAGACGAATACCGTCGCGGTTTCGACTGCAAGGAAGACCTCTTCGTGCCCGGATGTTTCGAAGGTCAGATGAAGGCGGGCGACAGCGTCGTGATTTCGGCTTCGCTGAAAGAAGAAAACCCTGCCGGCCTCAAGAGAGTGTTCGAGTCCGCGCTTGCCAAGGCTCCCACCATCACAGGCTACAGGGACCTCCTCGTTCGCTGGGCCAATCTCTTCATCTGCAATCACAACGGCCGCAAGCGCATCACCGCAGGCTTTTCCTGGATGTATACCGGTCTGCTGCGCGAAACCCTCATCTCGCTGCCCGGTCTGACCTTGTTTGCGAACGGCGACACCAAAACCTTCGAGGAAGTTCTCGACAACCTGATTGCCGACGAGCAGGAACGCCTGTTCCGTCGCACCACCCAGGTTGAGGCGCCTCTTCTGCTCGGCCCCGTGCTCCAGCATTACATCAAGTTCGGCGCTTCCCCTTCGAAGGTCTGGAAGAAATACGGAACCATCGTCCGCGGAGTCCTCGAAAGTTATCTGCCGGGACGCCGCCGCGAGGTTGCCATGCATCCCAACGGACTCCTCTGGGCCCAGATGGAGAACGTGGCCCTCAGTTGGATGAACGCCTATGTCAATGGTGTGCCCGTGACCGAGCGCGCCGGGTATCAGGTAGAAACCAACGCTCTCTGGTACAACCTCATCTGTTTCGCCGTCAATATGGAATCCAAGTACGGCACAGCGGCCACCTTCGTAAAGGAATGGTCGGCCATCCGGGATCTTGTGCGTGCGAACTACCAGAACACCTTCTGGAACGCCGGACGCGGATGCCTTGCCGATTATGTCGACAATGCCGGACAGAATATGGACGTGCGTCCGAACCAGCTGATAGCCATCTGGGTGGAGAATTCTCCTATCGACGAAGAACTGCATCCTTCGATTTTCAGGGTTGTGTCGTCGGAGTTGGAGACTTCGCGCGGAATCCGCACGCTCTCTCCCCGCGATCCCAAGTACAAAAATGTGTACGAGGGCTCCCAGGTCGACCGCGACCTCGCTTATCACCAGGGAAGCACCCGCCCGTTCCTGCTCGAATACTACGTGGCCGCCGGCTACCGCATCATAGGCCCCAGCTTCCGCAAGAAAGCGGAGTGGCTGTGCGAAGGCCTGTATGAAGATCTCAGCAAGCACGGAGTGGTCGCATTCAGCGAACTTTATGACGGAGATCCGCCGCAGGAGCCTCACGGAGCCATCGCTTCCGCTCTGAGCACGGCGGCCCTGCTTACCGTCAACTATATAACTGAACTTAATTCTAAGGAGGATCATAAATGAGAGTCCTGATGTTCGGATGGGAGTTTCCTCCGCATATCGCGGGAGGGCTCGGCACTGCCTGTGAAGGCATAGTGAAAGGCCTTGCGTACAATGGTGTGGAAAGTATCTTCGTGATGCCTTCCGCCAGCGGCGACGAGGATCAGTCCGCCACCCGCATCATCAATGCGAGCGACGTGGCTGTCGAGAATTTCACCGGTTCCGTGGATGAATTCCTCGACAAGGTGAAATTCATACACATTGACTCCAACCTCATTCCCTACGCGGATCCGGAGGAGTTCTCGAAGATAGTCGAGGATGAACGTGCCCGTCAGGTGAAGGATTTCCGCATCAGTTTCGGGCAGAAATACAAATTCTCGGGCAAGTACGGAGCCAATCTCCTTGAAGAAGTGGCCCGTTATGCCATGGTCGGCGGAACCATCGCGATGCAGCATAAAGATGAATTCGACATCATTCACGCACACGACTGGCTCACCTATCTCGCCGGCATAGCTGCAAAGGAACTCACCGGCAAGCCGCTGGTAGTACACGTGCATGCCACCTCCTTCGACCGCGGCACCGACGATATGGTCGACTCCCGCGTGTATGCCATCGAGCGCCGCGGAATGGAAGCCGCCGACAGGGTGGTCACCGTCAGCGACCTCACCCGTAACATCGTAATCAACAAATACGGAATCGATCCTTCCAAGGTCGTCACGGTGCACAATGCCGTCGACTTCAGCGGCCGCGAGAATATCGAGGTCGAGAGGGGAGTGCGCGACAAAGTCGTGACCTTCCTCGGGAGAATCACCTTCCAGAAAGGTCCCGAATACTTTATCGAAGCCGCCGCAAAGGTGCTCAAGCGCACCAAAGGCGTGCGTTTCGTGATGGCTGGAAGCGGCGACATGATGAACCGCTCCATCCGAATGGTGGCGCGTCTCGGAATATCCGACCGTTTCCACTTCACGGGTTTCCTGCGCGGAGCCGACGTGCAGAAGATGTTCGCCCTGTCGGATGTCTACATCATGCCTTCGGTTTCCGAACCTTTCGGCATTTCTCCTCTTGAGGCTATGCGCACCGGCGTGCCTTCCATCATCTCTCACCAGAGTGGAGCCGCCGAAGTGCTGAAATACGCCCTCAAGGTCGACTTCTGGGATGTCGATGCCATGGCAGACGACATCTATGCCCTTCTCACATACCCTGCGCTTTCGCGCTTTGCCGCCGTCCAGGGTTTCGACGAGGTGAACGAGCTCAAGTGGAACAACGCCACTGCCAAGCTCAAGAAAGTTTATGAATCAGTATTAAACCGGTAGCTTTATGAAAAAGCTTTGTTTTTATTTCCAGATACATCAGCCCGACCGTCTTCGCGTTTACCGCTTTTTCGACATCGGCAAAGACTCGCATTACTACGACGACTTCGTGAACCGTACGATACTGCGCCGTGTTGCCCAGAAGTGCTATCTTCCTATGAACCAGCTGCTTCTTGACGCCATCAAGGAGAGTCAGGGCAAGTTCAAGGTGGCATTCAGCATCACCGGCAGCGCGCTCGAACAGTTCGATCGTTACGCTCCCGAGGTTATCGACAGTTTCCGTGCGCTCGCTGCAACCGGCAGCGTGGAATTCCTGTGCGAGACTTGCAACCATTCGCTGTCGTCGCTCAAGAGCGAAAACGAATTCAAGCATCAGGTAGAGAAGCATAAGGCTACCATCGAAAGGTATTTCGGGGTGACTCCTGTCACTTTCCGCAATACGGAGCTGATCTATTCCGATTCTATCGGCAAGACGGTGTACGATCTTGGATTCAAGACCATACTCACCGAGGGCGCTCGCCACATTCTTGGCTGGAAGAGTCCCAACTACATCTACTCCAATGACCTTAAATCGTCGCAGAAGCTGCTGCTGCGCAACTATAAGCTCAGCGACGACATCGCCTTCCGTTTCGCCGGATCCGGCCTCACCGCCGAACAGTTCGTTGACCGTGTGAATGCGGAAGAGGGCGATATAGTCAATCTCTTCATGGACTACGAAACCTTCGGCGAGCATCAGAGCGCCGAGACCGGAATCTTCGAGTTCATGAAGGCTCTCCCCAAGGCCGCACTGGCTGCGGGAATCAAGTTCGTGACCCCCGCCGAAGCGGCTTCCAGGCTCAAGTCGGTCGGCGGCCTCAGCGTGCCTCAGCCCATTTCCTGGGCCGATGAAGAACGCGACGTAACCGCATGGCTCGGAAACGAGCTCCAGCAGGATGCGTTCAACAAGCTTTATTCGCTTGTAGAGAAACTTTCGATTATCGACAATGCCGACCTGTGGGCCGATTTCGGACGCCTCCAGGAAAGCGACCATTTCTATTATATGTGCACCAAGTTCTTCTCGGACGGCGATGTGCACAAGTATTTTAACCCTTACGACACTCCTTACGAGGCATTCATCAATTATATGAACGTACTGAGTGATTTCATTATCAGAGTAAACGACGAATATGCAACCAAGAATTGAGATTGGCAGCCCCAGCTGGACCAGCGTGCGCGTGACGCGTCACCTGCCCGGCGAACTCGAGGGACTGGAAACACTGTGCAAGAATTTATGGTGGTGCTGGAACGACAACGCGAAGGCCCTCTTCAAATATATTGATCCGGATATCTGGCATCAGTCGGGACATAATCCCATGGTGATTCTCGATACCGTATCGCTCAAGCGTTACAAGCAGCTGTCGAAAGACGGAGAGTTCCTCGGCAAACTGCATTCCGTGATGGATGAGTTCAATGCCTACATGGCAGAGAAGTCCAAACGCGGGAATCCTTCCATCGCCTACTTCTGCATGGAGTACGGCCTCGATACCTCGCTCCAGATTTATTCCGGAGGCCTCGGAATCCTCGCCGGCGACTACCTCAAGGAGAGCAGCGACATGAACGTCAACATGGTAGCAGTCGGACTCCTCTACCGTTACGGCTACTTTACCCAGAAAATCACCCCTCAGGGCAACCAGGTGGCGGAATACAATGCGCAGGACTTCCTCAAGATCCCTGCAGAGCCCGTTCTCGGTGCCGACGGCAAGTGGATGACGGTGAGCTGCCAGCTTCCCGGACGCGAACTTCACGCCCGGATCTGGAAGGTGGCCGTGGGACGCACCGACCTCTACCTTCTCGACACCGACTTCGAGGACAATCTCCCCGAAGACCGCCAGGTTACATATCAGCTCTACGGAGGCGACTGGGAAAACCGTCTGAAACAGGAAATCCTGCTTGGTATCGGCGGTATCCGCGCCCTGCGCGCCATCGGCCTGCATCCGACCATCTACCATTCCAATGAAGGACATGCCGCATTCATAGGCCTGGAGCGCCTGCGCGAATACATGTACGAGCAGAAGATGGATTACAGCGAAGCCATGGAACTCGTGCGCGCAAGCGGACTGTTCACCACCCATACTCCCGTTCCCGCCGGCCACGACGCTTTCGACGAAGGCATGATGTACCGTTATTTCGGGCACTATCCTTCCCGTTTCGGCATCAGTTGGGAAACCCTTCTCGGGCTTGGCAAGATCAATGTCGACGACCATAACGAGCGTTTCAGCATGAGCGTCCTGGCCGCCAATTGTTCCCAGAATGTCAACGGCGTTTCCATGCTCCACGGCAAGGTGAGCCAGAATATATTCGCTGGCATGTACAAGGGCTATCTTCCCGAAGAACTCCATATCAGCTACGTTACCAACGGCGTTCACTATCCCACATGGGCTTCCAAGGAATGGAAGGCTGTGCATGCCAAGGTCTTTGGTCCGGAATTCCAGACGCACCATTACGACAAGCGCTGCTTCGAGGGTATCTACAACGTGTCCGACGAGGAGATCTGGGACACCAGGAAGGTCCTGAAGAAGGAACTCATCCGAATCATCAACGACCGCCTCTCCAACCCTGAGTTAAGCAGTCATTACTCTCCCAGCGAAGTTGTGAGGATCAAGGAGAATCTCCGCGAGAACGTCCTTACGATTGGGTTTGCGCGTCGCTTCGCAACTTACAAGCGCGCCACCCTCCTCTTCTCCGACCTCGACCGTCTGGACGCAATCGTCAATGATCCCGTCCATCCCGTGCAGTTCATCTTCGCCGGCAAGGCGCACCCTGCGGACGAAGCCGGCCAGGACCTCATCCGCCAGATCATCAGCATCTCGAAGCAGGAAAGGTTCCTCGGCAAGATAATCTTCGTGCCCGGATACGATATCTCCCTCGCAAAGAGACTGGTGCAGGGAGTGGATGTGTGGCTGAACAATCCTACACGTCCTCTCGAAGCTTCCGGTACCTCGGGAGAGAAGGCCGCCATGAACGGCGTGATGCACTTCTCCGTCCTTGACGGATGGTGGGTGGAAGGCTACAAGGAAGGCTGCGGCTGGGCCCTGCCTCTCGAGAAGACCTACGACGACCAGAACTACCAGAACGAACTGGATGCCGCCAAGATCTATGCCATCATCGAAAACGAGATCGCTCCGGCGTACTACAAGAAAGACAGCCGCACGGGCATTTCCACCGAATGGCTCGGATATATCCGCAATACCATCGCGCAGGTCGCATGCAATTTCACGACCAACCGCATGATGGAAGATTACTGCGTGCAGTACTATCAGCCCCAGTACGACCGCTTCAACGCCCTGATGGCGGACGACTGCGCCAAGGCACGTGAGATAGCTGCCTGGAAGAAGAAGGTAGAGGAGGCATGGCCTTCCATCAACATCATTTCTTACACCGCACCTAATCCTTCATACGTGCTGTCGCAGAACAACCCTCTGGACAGTGAAGTAGTGGTTGGCCTTGCAGGCCTCACCCCCGAAGACATAGGTGTGGAAATGATATTCGCAGTGGCCGACAAGAAGAATGTCCTTCACATTCAGGAGAGCATCCAGTACGATGTGGTGTCGTTCGAAGAGGGTGTCGCGAAGTATCGCACTTCCATCATTCCCGAACGCACCGGTATGTATCAGATCGGAGTGCGCCTGTATGCCAAGAACGCTCTTCTGCCTCACAGAATGGACTTCCCGCTCGTGAAATGGCTGTAGTCGCTACAGGTTTTTTCGACGGTGTGCATATAGGACACCGTATGGTTATCGAGACTCTCGTATCCGAAGCGCGCAAGCGCGGGGAGGAGAGTCTCGTACTGACATTCTGGCCGCATCCGAGGATCGTGCTGCAGGACGATGCCATGGATCTGCGTCTGCTCAACACCCCGGCGGAGAAAATCGATCTGCTGAAAAATCTCGGGGTGGACAGGGTGGAACAGATACCATTTACAAAGGAATTCAGCCGTATGAGTACGGAAGAGTATCTGCGGGACGTGGTCTGTGAGAAATACGGCGGAACCGCTATCCTTCTCGGATACGACAACCGTATCGGTCACGACGTCCTGACTCCTTCCCAGACAGCAGGCCTGGCCGCATCGATAGGATTGGACGTCATCCGTACCGAAAAAGTGTCGGCTGTGGGAATCGCAGTCAGTTCCACCAAGATACGCACTGCCCTGAAAGCCGGAGACGTGCAGGCTGCGGCAGCCTATCTGTGCTATGATTATTCGCTTTCCGGAGAGGTGATCCACGGCAAGAAACTCGGCCGTACCATCGGTTTCCCGACAGCGAATCTCCGGATAGACGAACCGCTGAAACTCGTGCCTGCCGCCGGTGTGTATCTGTCACGCGTTATTGTGCATGATACCCCCTGGTATGGAATGACCAATATCGGCGACGGAATCGAAACGCACATCTTCGGTTTTGACGAGGATATATATGGAGATAACATACGCGTGAGCTTTTTGGAGAGGATACGGGACGAAATGCAATTCGAGTCTCTGGACGATCTTAAAAAGCAGTTGGGCGCGGATGAGTCTTTTTGTAAAAAATTGCTATCTTTGCATAAATAACCAACCGAGGGTTCTGCTAAATGAAGCAGAACTCCTTTTTGATTAACTATTATGGCAGCAATACATTATATGAGCCAGGAAGGGCTCGACAAACTTAAGAAGGAACTATCTGAGGCTCTCGCTCAGCGTCCTGTTATATCCGCAGCAATTGCGGAAGCGCGAGAGAAAGGGGATCTCTCCGAGAATGCAGAATACGAATCCGCACGCGAGGCCCAGGGCCTGCTCGAACTCAAGATCTCGCAGCTCCAGAATCAGGTGGCAAACGCCAAGGTTGTGGACGCATCACAGCTCAGCACCGACAAAGTGCAGATGCTCAACAAAGTGAAAGTGCAGAACCTTTCTGCCGGAATGACCATGGAATTCACCATCGTAGGTGAGTCCGAGGCCGATTTCAGTAAAGGCAAACTCGCGGCTACGACGCCCATCGCCAAGGCTCTTCTCGGGCACGGAAAAGGCGAAGTCGTCGAGGCCCAGGTGCCTTCCGGAACAATGAAATTCAAGATTCTCGATATCTCCCTTTAAGCCATGGCAACTATTTTTACACGCATTGCCAACGGGGAAATCCCTTCCTACAAAGTGGCGGAGAACGAAGACTACTATGCCTTCCTCGACATCAGTCCCCTTGCAGAAGGGCACACCCTGGTGATTCCCAAGAAGGTTGAGGATGATTATATCTTCAATCTGGAACCTTCCGTATATGAAGGGCTTTGGGCTTTTGCGCGCAAGGTGGCGGTGGCGCTGAAGGCTGCCGTGCCATGCAAACGGGTCGGCGTTGCCGTGCTCGGCATGGAAGTTCCTCATACCCATATACACCTGGTCCCCCTCCAGACCGAAGGAGACCTCGATTTTCGCAAGAAGCGCCCGGAAGTCAGTGCGGAGCGCATGGCGGAGATAGCAAAATCAGTTCTTGCCGAATATGAAAAGTTGTAGATTGATTCTGGCCGCCGCAGGAATCCTGCTTGCGGCAGCTTGCAACAATGAAAAAGCCACGGTTGATTTCACCGCGGCGGACGCTCCCGAGGCCAATCTCATCCTCAAGCAGTTGAACGGCACGGTGACGGAGGTCCTGGATACCGTAAAGACAGATGCTGCGGGGCATTTCAAATACACCGTGAATGTCGCCGAAGGCAATCCCGAGTTCGTATATGTGTTCAAGGGTGACACCCGTCTGGCATCCCTGCTCCTGGAGTGCGGCGAAACTGCCCAGGTGGTTGCTGACACTCTTGGCAACTACAGTGTGTCGGGTTCTGCAGGAAGCGCCCTTCTGAAGGAGGGTGACGATGCTTTCCGCACTTATGTGGGCAATCTGCTCGCATTGTCGGAGGCAGGCGCATCTCCCTCGGAGATAGCAAAGGAGTATGTGCGTCACTACAGGGAAGCCGTCAAGTTCGTGATGGTCAACAACAAGTCGTTGTCGGTCATTCCCGTCCTGTACGAAAACATAGGCGGCGGCACGGCTACCTTCTCCGGACTCAGCGACGCCCTCGTATTCCGCACCACCTGCGATTCGCTCAAGACCGTTTATCCGGACTCCAGATACGTCAAGGCTCTTGAGGCCGAAACCCAGCGCCGCACCAAGCTTTTCGAGCTTTCCAACCGCATGAAGAATGCTGAAGAGCGCGCATATCCCAACATCAGCATGCCTTCGGTGAGCGGTGCTCCGGTCGAAATCGACAGTCTCGGCGCCAAAGCCATCCTGGTTTACTTCTGGGACGACCGTGAGGCTTCGCACAAGATATTCAATCAGGACGTGCTCAAACCTCTCTACGCTCAGTTCAAGGGCAAAGGACTTGAGATTTATGCCATCAGCGTCGATTCCGACAAGGCTTCCTGGGCCCAGGTGGTGAAATCGCAGGAGCTTCCTTGGATGAACGTTAATGACGGACTTGGCACCGCCAGCCGTTCTCTCTATCTTTTCAACGTGCAGAGCGTGCCGGCATGCCTGCTGCTTACCGAAGATGGAATCAACTCGGTACAGGTCAGCGAAAGGCCGCTTCGCAGCGCTTTGGAGAAGGCGTTAAAATAGCTTTTTCGGGGTAGTTGCGATAAACTGCTTCAGATAGAAGGGTTCGAAGTACGCTACGTCTTCGAACTCTTTTTTTTCGTATTTGCGAATGGCCGGTACCAGCATCGCGCTTGCTTCCGGGCAGCATTGCATAAATATGCTACCGTCTGCGCAACCGCAGCCAGCCCCTGGCGGAACTTCGTTCGCTGTACTTGCACGCAGAGGGGCGAATTTATCGGCGGCATCGCCGATGACTGCGACGGGGCC
>CAMOIZ010000010.1 GCA_946616385.1 uncultured Bacteroidales bacterium
CTCTGTCCTTTGCCTGACTTCAGTATGGATACGGTATAGCTGCCGGCATAGACCGATACCGGAGTGACGACATCCTCATATACGATAGAAAGTTGGTCGTCCACCATATCGTTGTTTCGGGAATCTTCAATGCAGGACTGGAGGCTTGCAACCAGCAAACCGGCAATCATCATATATTTGAAAACTTTTTTCATAGCGCATTCATTCTATTCCCAACCGGGGTTTTGCGTAAAGTTAACCATTTCTGCCAATTGTGTCGAAATGATGGGGTAGAAATAGTCCCTGTAATGGAAGTCTGCATTATCCATCGGCATGATATCGCTCACACGTTCATACAGACCTTCGTATGTCTCGGACTGCATATTCAGAGTCCATGCCTTGGCCGGATACTCATCTTCTGCACGAAGCCAGCGGCACATATCATAGTGGCGCATGGCTTCCATGCCGAATTCGCACCAGCGTTCCTGAAGGATCAGCCAGCGCAGCCATTCCTTGTTGGTCTTGGTGATTCCGCTGATGGTGGTGCTGGCATCCGCATTTGCAAAATTGATTTCCGGATAAGCCGCCTGAATGCCATTCAGGCCGCTGCGGGCACGGACCATATCAAGATACTTGATAGCCTCGTCCACGTCCCGGGTCGTCTTCTCGTTGCAGGCTTCGGCATAATTCAGGTAGATTTCCGCAAGACGGAATGCCGGATACACATAACGTGTGGCTCCTACGAAGTCCTGTCCGGTAGCGAATGCGGTATTCGCCTTGTACCAGCGACGGCAGGCATAACCGACCCAGTTCAGCGCAGCAGATTCAAACTTCTCGACCGGCACCGTTGCAGATGAACTCTTGTAACTTGTCCAGCGTTTCTTAATCTTGTCGCTGGGCCAATAGAAACCGTCGGGAACTATACTGGAATAGTAACGTGCATCGCGTCCGACAGTAGTCTTGTGTGCCTTGAAGGCAGGCGCCCAATCGGCATCCACCGGCTGCACATAATCCTCAACCCAACCTGTGGTTTCATAACCTGATGCCGCATCCACGATAGGGCGGGAGAAATCGTTGAATCTTCCGCTCTTTTCGTATCCGAGAACGGGATACCTGCCGCTCTCGGCCATAGGATAGGCATCAACCATCTTGAGGGTTGGTGTATAAGCCTGCAGAGGCCTGTAGGAGGTAGTCACCTCCTTGAAATCGGGAATGGTGCAGTACATGAACGATCCGGTGGCACCGATCCAGGTAGCAAAGCCTCCGTCCGAATGGCCGATTCCGAGGTGCCACCAGCCCCAGATCGTTTCGCTGTTCCAGCGTTCGAAGAAAACGTTCTGATATGCCGACGCCGCCTTCTGGAAATCGTTCGCCCCCACGGTTGACTGACAGAGACTGTAACGGTTCATGTCGATCACGGCTTTGGCTGCATCAGCGGCTGCCTGCCACTTCGCGGCATCGTAATCGGCGAAAATCCGCTTGCCGGCAAGATTTGTCTTGGCCGAGAAGATGCCCGTAAGTCTTCCACCGTCCTGTCCGTTGTACAAAGGAGAAGCAGCGTATGTGAGGATACGGCTTTTGAGTGCAAGGGCCGCTCCCTTGGTAGCACGTCCGGTCCAGGAATCGTTGGCTCCGATTTCCTTGATATCGTCGGGCAGGTATTCGCAAGCCTTGTCGAGTTCAGACACCATGAAATTGATGTTTTCGTCGACTGTATTGCGGTCCAGATCTGCTCCGGCGGCATCTTCCGGCGCAAGGCTGTCGCCCCAGATGATCACAGGTCCATACTGTCGGAACAGGCAGAAATAATAGTATGCGCGAAGGAATCTGGCCTCGGCACGCATCGCATCACGAACCACCTGGGTGTCTTCCTTGTCAAGGTCCACATAGTCCATGAAAATAGTGCATTGTCTGATGCCTACATACATTCTCTTCCACTGGTTGTACTCCACGACATCGCCGGAGGCAGCAGTGCTGTAGTCGCCGCTGCGCAGTTTATTGAACGGGCCGTAACCAAGGAAACCGAAGAGGCCTTCGTCGGAACGCGGAATCACGTAGCCGGCGCCTTTGTGTGTATCTTCGTCATGCGGAAGGTACGAGTACAGGTGCGCAAGATAACCTTCCGTAGTGTTTTTCTTTGCAAAAATCTCCTCAAGGTTGGCCTGATCCTGGAAATCTATGTCGAAATAGGAATCACAGGATGCGAGGAGCAGCATTGCCGAAATTATGTATATATACTTTTTCATGAGCATCAGAAATTAAGGTTGAGTCCGATACTGTAAGACCTGATGTTGGGGTACGCGCTGCCATTGGCGGTGGCAAGTTCCGGATCCCACAACTTGAACTTGGAGAGAGTCAGGAGATTGGTGCCCTGGATATATACCCTGGTTGTGGAGAGACCTATCTTCTGGCTGAGCTTCTTGGGAAGAGTATAGCCGATCTCGGCGTTTTTGAGTCGCATGAAACCCATATCCTTCTGCCAGAAAGTGGATGCCTGCTGGTTGTTGGTAACGTTTTCGAGCGAAAGGCGCGGATACTCGGCATTCGGATCCGGGTTCTGGCGTGTCCAGCGCTTCTCTGCCACATCGGCGAAAATCTGGCCTTCATATTTAATGTCGGCAGTAGCTCCGAAAAGGTTGTTGCCGGTGATTATGCGGGTAACGTGAGCGACTCCGCTGAAGAACACCGAAGCGTCGAAGCCCTTGTAACCGAGGCTGACACCGAAACCATAGTTGATTTCAGGAACGACTGTATAGCCTATCGCAACCTTGTCGTAGGTGTTGACCACGCCGTCACCGTTTATGTCGCGGTATTTGATGTCGCCGGGCTGCACCGTACCGAACTGCTGGGCCGGCCACGACGCTATTTCTTCTTTGCTGCTGAAGAGCCCTTCCGCGATCAGTCCGAACTGCTGCTGGTATGCAAAACCTGCCGTGTTCTGGTATTTCCAGATCTGGTCAGGCTGGTCGTTGTATTCAATTTTGTTGCGATTGAACGAATAGTTGGCCCTCGCCGAGACAAAGAGTTTGTTGGCAAAAGTATGGTCGTATTCCAGAGTCATGTCCACACCCTGATTCCTCATCCGTCCTATATTGACGTACTGGTTCACGTTGATACCCACTGCCGAAGGAGTGGATTGACGGAGAATGAATATCCCGTCACGCTTGTCGTAGAAGAAATCCACGATGTAGCGGAGATCCTTGAACAGCGTCATCTCGAAACCGGCATTGGCCTTGGTGGCTTTCTCCCACGACACCTCCGGGTTGCCGTATTGATCGGTGGTGATGCCTCCTTTCGACGTAGGAGTATCTCCGAAGAGGGCACCTGCCGCACCGGTGTTGATGGTGGTATTGTAAGCAAACCTGCGACTGTTGTCGGTAGAGATCTGGTCGCTTCCGATGTGACCGTAGGAAGCCTTGAACTTCAATGTGGTAACAATATGGCTGATCGGCTCCCAGAATGGTTCATTGCTGATCATGTAACCGAGTGCATAAGACGGGAAGAAACCGAACCTGTGCCCGGGAGCGAAGTTCTCGGAGCCATTGTAACCGAAGTTGAATTCTGCGAAATAACGGTCCTTGAACGAGTAGGTGGCGCGTCCCGCGATACCCATGTGCTTGTAGGGGAAGGCGGCGATGTAGGAAGCTCCCGGCACGTTGTTGGTACGGGTTCGCATGTTGTAAAGGAACATCGCGCCAACCCTGTGGGCATTGGCAAGCGTACGTTCATAGTTCAGTGACGCCTCAAGGTTAAGGGTATTCCAACCTGCATTGGAGCTGCTCAGCGTCATGTAGTTATTGCCTCCGCTGATTGATTCGAAAACAAGATTGCCTTCGGCATCACGACCGGTCGCAGTAGAATAAGCAGGAGAGATCGAACGGTATACCACGGTTGAGTTCTGAGCGTCCCAACTGAATTTCACATTGGCCTGCAAGCCTTCGGTGACAATCTCGGAGAAATCCTGCGTCAACGACATGGTGGCCTGGGCGACATTGTTCTTGATCGTCCTGTAACCCAGACTATTGAGAAGGTTCCAGGGGTTGTAGCCCTGTTCCGGCAGAGTAAGCGTTCCGTCGGAATAAACGGTTACGATTCCAACCGGAGATGCCGCCAGGGTCCTTGAGTAGATCTCGTTACGGTCGTTGCGCGGGGAGTTGGTATCCGTAAACTGATTCGACAGGCTCAGGCCAAGTGTGGTCGACTTTGTTATATTGATGTCGACATTGCTTCGGAAACTGAATTTATCGAAACTCATTCCTGCATCGTAGCGGTCCTGATTGGTATTGAAAATACCTTCTTCATTGTAATAGTTTCCACCTACGTAATAGCGGACGTTCTTCGTTCCTCCTGTTACGCTCAGGTTCATCCTGCTGCTGGAAGACTGCTCCTTGAAGATGGTGTGTATCCAGTCGACCGAAGGATAGAAATCAGGATCCGCTTTCGACAGGTACATCTCCCTCTGATAATCAGAAATCGGCGCTTCGCCGCCGCGGTCCAGATAAAGGCCATTATAGTAATCTATCCACTGCGAAGGGCTTGCGAGTTCCGGCAGACGGGTTGGTGAAACCATTCCGGTTTCCGCCTTGAAGGTGATCTTCGGTTTGGATTCGGAACCTCGTTTGGTGGTTATGAGCACAATTCCGTTTGCGCCGCGTACACCATAAAGGGCGGTTGCGGTTGCATCCTTTAGAATGGAGAAAGAAGCGATATCCTCAGCATCGACGAGGTCCATGTCGCGCTCCACGCCATCCACGAGCACCAGAGGCTTGCTGTTGGCTCCAAATGTATTCATACCGCGGATCCAGAAATCGGCGCCTGCACCAGGCTCTCCGGTGTGCTGCATTACCACGATGCCTGCCAACTTTCCGGCAAGTGTGGTGGAGAGCTGACCGACCGGAACCTTGAGTTGTTCCATGTCGACCGATGCAATGGAACCGATGACCGATGCTTTACGCTGTGCACCGTAAGCCACCATCACGACTTCTTCCAGCATATCTGCCTGGGCTTTGAGCTTTATCACGATGTTGCTCTGGTTCCCGACTTTGACTTCCTGGTCTTCATAACCGAGGAACTGGGCTACCAGGATATCCGACGACTTGACGGATATGCTGAAATGGCCGTCAAGATCTGTCATCACTCCCCTGGTCTCGCCCTTGACAGCCACCGTAGCGCCTGGAAGCGGCTGATCGGTGTCGTCAAGCACGGTACCCGTCACCTCCCTGCTTTGTGCAAAGGCGGTCAGCCCTGCAGAGAATAGCAGCAAGAAAGCGAGTTGAATTCTTAATAATCTTCTCATATACAAAATAAATTAACAATCAAAACAAGTTGGCCAGTCCCCGGAAAACCGCGCCTCCGATATCATTCGAAGGAGTCACGCTGATTCCCGGCCCGAAACCATTTCGGAGTTCCTCTTCCATAAGATCGAATGAACGTGAAATCTGCCCGCCCATAATCACGCGGTTGATGTTCAATTCCGTCAAAACAGGCTGCAAAGCCCTGGCAAGGATGGTACCTGTCCGGGAAAATGCAAGCACCGCCGCCTTTTCCCCTGCCCTTGCCCTCTCGGATATCTCCTTGACCGTAACATCGGATGGACCGGCAAGTTCATTGTAGGTGCGTATGATACCTCTTTTAGAAATGAAATCTTCAAGAATGCCGTCACAATATGGCAAATTGTAAACCAACCGTGCAGGCGAGCCCATAGCAGACTTCTGAACGATTCCGTCCCTGGTATAGGCGAAGCCCAGTCCGGTGCCAATCGTAACAAGTGCCGTGTTGCCGACAGGGTTCTCGCCAAGAAGTGCCGCATTTACATCATGCATGAAACGGAATGAAGGAGTTTCTTCGCCTTGCCCGGAAAAACACAAATCAGCGAAACTTTCACCGTAAACCGCAGCGAACTTGTGTTTCATCAGGAATATGCCATTCGAAAAGTCGAAAGGTCCTGGTATGGCTACACCTACTTTGCCGGCATCGCCCACGGCTTCCCTAAGACTCGCGGCGATCTCCTCCCTGCTCCCCGCCGAATTGACGGGAATCTCACGGCCGTCGGAACATTTTATGAAGGTTCCGCCGACATCGAGCAGGAGTATGTCGTTATGCAGGGTCATTCTGATATCCGTCGCGAAGTGTTGTCTTATGGACCCTGATGGGCTCCTTTCCGAGATTCTCGATAACATACTTGCCCATTGAGGCAGGCACGCAGGCTATCTCCATGAAATCAAGGTCAAAGAATCGTTCAGGATGCTCCACGCTGCGTATGCGTATGTGTTCGCCGTCCACGAGGGTGAGCACATGGAACTTTTCTCCGCGGGTATCCTGCTCGCAGCATTTCTCGAACTCGAGGCGGCGAAGCGAGATATACATCTGAGGATTCTCGCCAAGGATGTATTCCTCCCAGCCTTCTCCCTTGTCGGCAAGACGAGGTTCCTGTACTATGTATTCCGTGCTGGCCGGATCGTGGATAACGCTGTGACGGCGGTCCTGACGCACGTTGAGCTCTCCAAGACGGGTGTGAATGGGGCGCTGCTTTCCGTCAAAGTCGAGGCGGAGGTAATCGTACATCTTGTATGTATAACTGCCAATGGTCAGCGATCCTATCTCGAGGATGACCTGGTTGCGTCCGCTGGAATGGATGGTGCCTGCAGGCAGCATCACCTGAAGACCGGGCTTGCTCTCTTCGTAGCTGACGTACTTCATATAGTCGCAGGGCTTGTGCTCGGTGTCAGCGGCCTCGATTTCTTTGAAGAAAGCCGGAATATCGGCATCGTCACGGAAACCGATGAATGTCTTTGCCTCGTGGCCGGTGATCACCACGTAGTAACTCTCGTCCTGGCGACCGAACTCATTGTAGTTCTCAACGTTGAACTTGCCGCCGGAATGGCATTGTATGCTCATGTTGCCGGTGGAATGATAGGAATCGTCCCAGTTGAACCGGATGGGGAAATATCCCTTGTACTTCTTAACGCAGGTCTCCCCCATCAGGCTGACGCCCTCCTTGTGGACAAAGGAGCAGTAGTTGATGTCGAGAAGTTCTGCACCGGCCTCGACCTGGACGCTGACTTCCATGGGAATGAAGTCGAAAACCCATGCGGCATTGCGCATCTTTTCCGGAAGATTGCGGAGTTTTTTCATGTATGTTCCGCCCCAGACCCCCTCCAGATAGCAGGGTTTCGCCCTGAATGGATACTTCACAAGTTGTGAGCAAATATCCGAAAATGCCTCGAAAGGCATCATCTGAAGTTTTGCACGGTCGTTGTCAAGCACATACCAGTCGAGTGCGCCCTCCTCAAAAAGGTTCTTGCGGAGTTGCACGGCGTTCTCGAAATCGCAATAGTAGCAGCGGCGTATGGTGCGATTGATAATACCGGTGTGCTTCTTGCCAAGGTTGGCATATTCCCCCGCGCGTATGCGCAGCATGGAATTCATAGGAGTCACGTCGAACCAGCACCTGACGTCGTAAAGGCCGCGGAAGGCCTTCATCAAACAGCCATATCCGTAGACCGCCACGATCTTGCCGGGTGCTTTCCTGGCAGGGATATCCTTTATAAACGCTTCAGCCTTGGCTGCATCTACGAGTCCTTCGTATCCACCATGGTATACCTTTCCATAAAGCAACGTCGGGTCTATCTTCGTATCCCAGATGAGCAGAGGGTCGATTATGGAGTCTATCTCCTTCCCGCTCTTCAAAGTTGTCTCATTGCAGTCGACGCTCTCGAATTCGAGCCCGAGCAGGTCGCATTCGCGGGAGATCAGACTGATGAACAGATCCCATTTGGCTGTGGTATAACCGTCGAAGGCAATGATGATGCCTTCTTTTTCAGCCTTTTTTGCAAGGCCTGCGACGAACTTCTTTGCGACGGCAGGCGTCCCGCCGGCAACTATCGATTCAATTGTATCCTTTTTCAGTTCCGGCCTGTTCACGGCTTTCGTGTCGTGAAAGGGGAACGGGTTGTACATAAAACTCATATCTTGTAGAATTCAAATCCCATAATTTCAGCCAAAGCCTCAAGCTCTGCCGTATAATCACCGTCGACTATCGCATAATGCTGGGTGGCTCCAATCTTGAGTATCTTTTCGAATAGTTCCTTCACGGGGACCACCGGTTTGAAAATGGTGTGGCTATAGGTTGCCAGCAGATGCTTCTTGTCGCTTTGAGGGGTATCCTTTTCGGAAAGGCTTTCCGCCTGGAAGGTAATCAGTTTATACTTGCCATCTTCCTCGTAAAGCCCTGCGACGGTCTTCATTCCCGGGCTTATGCGATACCATGCGAAAGGAGCTCCGGCATATTTCCAACTGGTCTTGGCAAAGCGCACGTCGCGGGAAATCACGACATTGTCCTGCCATTTCGGGTCGTTATGGTCGTTGGGGCCTGCATGGCCTCCGGCGAAGGTACCGAAATCGTCCTCGATGTGGAAGGGCTCGATGAAATTGACGTTCTTTCCGCTGAGCAGTTTGAGGATGTAAGTGATGAGTCCCGCGCCTATGTCAGCCTCAGGCACCAGCACGCTGACATTCTCGTTGAACCACCGTGGATAGAACCCTGCACGGCATCCCGCTGTACGGAAGGTCGCCTGGTCTATGTCGTTGTATACATAACAGTCTATATCGTTCTTCTCCGCCATCTTCTTAATGGCAAGCGTAGCCTTGACGCAACCTATGAACTTGTCGTACTCGACATCCGGCATCATTTTGTATTTCGATGTCAGTTCGTCGGCATAGGCCTTCACCTCATCCTCGCCGAGATTGTCTATTTCGGTGCCGTAGTCGCTATAGGGCAGATAGTGGATTTCAGGGCCTATCTTGGTGAAAAGGTCGTAATTGTCGATATAGGTGCTCCACATCGCCTCGTTCATATTTGCCATCAGTCCGACGTTGGAACGGCGCAGCACGCTACGTGTCTTGGCAGCCTTCGCATATACTTTCAGCTTTTCCGTCACTTCATCCCTGTTTCCGAGCACTGTATGCACGCCCTTGCGCGGGACTCGCCTGATGCTTCCGGATCCTTCCAGGGACCCTACCAGAGTGCCTGCGCACAGGTAATCCACAAAATCGTCCTCGTCGAGCGTAGTCTCAAAAGTCATTCTCGGTTTGGCCACATTGGCAAAGAAGACCGGCACTTCGGGGCAGTCGCGCAGGAATCTGATCCAGGCGAAATCTTCGCTCCAACTGAGGAATTCCGCATAAACGAAGTCGACTTTCTCGTTGTAGAACAAATCCATGGCTTTCTGTGCATCTTCGCGCTCATAGACTATTCCGGGATCAACAAGATCGAGGAATTCCATAGTGGCTTTTATTTCTTTCACGGCTTTGTCTTTGCGCTCGCCGTACGTACCTCTCTTAGGGCCGTAAAGATTCTTGAAACGGGGCGAAGCTATCAGCAGCAGTCCTGCCCTGGGTTTCGATGTTTTAATCGATCTGTCCATTATTCAGTATTTTATCGTAATCTTTTTGATAACAAGCTTTTGCAACAATAAACATCACTACTCCGCAAACCGCCCAGATAATCCCGAGCAATGGGAAGGTTGCCGACAGGCTGCCTGCGGATTCCTTCATGGCGCCGAGTATGACCGGGGCAAGGCTGCCTACAGCAAAACCCGTCATGATCATTGCGCTGGAGCAAGATGCGTGAAGCCTCGCCGGCGTAACATCATAGAGCACGGTGTAGATGTTGGCATCGAAGAATGCGCGGAAGAATCCCCAACCGGCAAAACATGCGTACAGCACCCAGAGGACCTTTGATCCGCCCATGAAAAACAGGAATATCGAACCGAGTATCAGCCCCGCACCCTGAATATACATACGGAGCTTGTGGTCGCGGATGCCTAGTTTGTCGGAGAGGGTTCCAGCCAGCAGCACACCGATGAATGCGGCCACGTATGTCCAGATCATAGAATGCAGCCCCGCCATCTCCTGATTCTGGCCAAACTCTTCCTGCAGGAAGGCAGGCACCCAGGTCATATAACCCGTGATGACGAAGATAAATGCGCTGAAACCTATGGTGAGCATCAGGGCCGTGGGTGTAGTGAACACCGTCTTGAAGCCGTCGAAAAGGCCGGGACGGTCCAAGTCCTCAGACCTGTCCTGCGCCTCCGCAGATGTAGGGAAATCCCGCAGGCGAAGTATCATTATGATCGCCCATACAACTCCGGCACCGCCGAAAATGAGGAAGGAATACTTCCATCCCAGACTGTCCGCTATCTTTCCTGCAAGCCATCCGGCCAGGATCACTCCCACATAATAGGAAGTCTGGTGAATCGACATCGCCCTTGCACGGGTGTCGGTATGGTACTGGCCCAGCAGCGAATAATTGGCAGGTCCGAAGAAAGCTTCGCCGCCTCCGGTTGCTATGCTGCGCATGAGCACCAGCATCACCACCCCGTTGGCAAGTCCCGTAAACATTGTCGCTACGCTCCAGAAGAGTATGCTCAAGGTCGTGACCCACTTGCGGCTGAAGCGGTCACCAGCCCAGCCCCCCAGAGGAACCATCAATGCGTAGAAAAGGTTGAATACAGTCGCAATGAGGCCCACCGAGGTATCGGTAAGATTCAGTGAATCCCTGATTGCAGGCAGCACCGTATTGAACACCTGGCGGTCCGCCTGATTGAGAAGATAAGCCACCCATAGAAGGGCCAGCACTTCCCATTTATAATATTTGCCGAAACTCTTTTTCATCTGTGGTATACTGTGGTGCAAAAATATATAAAATATCTTGCATTCTCAAATATGTTTTTTGTATTTTTGCAAAGCAAACGATTTTCCTATGAATATTCTACACTTTTTTGCACAGTTCGGCTTTTTTGCCGCAATCATATCTTGCACAGATCCCGGGACAGAAAATAACGGATCCGGTAAACTGTCCTCACCCACCGGACTCATCATCGAGCAGACCACCGACACCTCCGCAAAATTGAGTTGGACTGCCGATAAAGACGCGAGGGGCTATTATGTTTTCTGCAAGGCTTCGGAATCCACTTATTACGTTGACCCTGCGGCAACGCTCCCTGCCTCAAGCAGCGATTATACATTCGAAGGACTCGAGCAGGGATACTACAGTTTCGGGGTTCAGGCAAGGGCAGACAATGCAGCCGACAATTCCGAAATAGCCTGGACCTCGCCCATGCGTATCATCAACTATAGCAAGGCCCCGGATGCAAACATCGACGATCTGTCCTACAACCACGCGTTCCTCAGGGTGAAATACAGCTTCAAGAGGGTTTCTGATACACCGGAAGAGTATGGCATCTGCATTGGCGGCAGCAAACTGCCCACCATCGACGACGTCGTTTTCCACGGTCCGGTTCTGAAGAACCTGGCAGCCGAGCATATCATTTCTTCTGCCGTTCTTGAATATGGGAAAGAGTATCATGTACGGGCTTTTGTAAAGGCAGAAGGAGAGTACTGGTACAGTCAGGAATACATTTTTACGATGAAGGATGACACTCAGAAGATCGATCTTGAATGGAAAAAGTTGTCCTTCGACGCACTTCCCTCTTCCATAGAGGTTTACGAAACCACATCCGCTCTCAACGGCCGCAAGTTCCACGCCTGGTATGCTGTTGCGGACTGCACCGGTGACGTTGAATTCCGTGTTTTGAACCCCTCTTCAAAGGCTACCCTCGAAAAGCAGGCGGAGGCAGAAGGGAACTGCTATGTAATGATCAATGGAGGCATTTTCGGCACAAAGCACATAGGTGTCATCTATTCCAAGGGGGAGAAACAGGCATGGAGAAACGAAGTGGACGGCAATTACTGGGGCTACGACGAGAAACTCTACAATATTACCCGCGCCATCATCGGCACCGATGCTTCCGGCAAACCTTCAGCTTTCTGGACAAGTGCACCGGATGAGAGCCACGTGTTCTTCTACGACAGGCCCATGACCACCGTGATGGGAGGCTCGCTCTGGCCTGCGGCAGATGAAAACAATCCTGGTCCTGCTCAGGCATGGAATCCGGTGAATGCCATTAGCACCGGTCCTATGGTGCTCTACAATGGCAAGAATCTGGCAATCCCCGTGAAGAATGACGCCGGTTACTACATATCCAATTATGAATGTTGGGCTGAAGATATCTTCCCTACCAAGCCCGACAGGACTGCCGTAGGCTTCACCGAAGACGGCAAGATAGTCCTCTTCATCTGCGACGGACGTATCGCCGACAGCGACGGTGCCTACATACACGAACTGGGTGCCATAATGAAGAGCATCGGATGCATTTCGGCGATGAATCTGGATGGCGGTGGTTCAACCGCGATGATTGTGAACGGCGTACGACTGAATTCCCTACTCACCGGTCATGGCACCGCTACCGAAAACCGTCCGGTTCTTTCAACGCTTGGTTTCTTCAAAAAGAAATAAGGAAATCGTATTCCAGCGTCCATCTTGCGATGGATCCTGCCGGAATACGCAGGGGGATGTAGGGTTCGATGCACGCGACTTCGTGATTGGCCCAGAATACAGAGTAGTCGGCAGCCCGGTCGCAGGTTCCGTTCACCTTCAGGCATTTTTCCGTATTGGAAAGGCTGAAAGCCATCCCCGTGTCAAATTCATTCTTTTCCGGATGAAGGTTTCCCATGAACACCGATTCGCCTTCCCGCAAATTGCGGCTGAAGGCGATTCCTTTTCCTGTAAGGCCGACACAGTCATATTCTGCACGCCAGTCGCCCGCGGGACGGAACGGGAACTCGAGACGTGTCCCGACTCCGGTAAATGCTCCGTCCAGTACGAAAAAATTGTGACAGTAAACGTAGCACTCCAAATCCCTGTCCGTGAGATTCTGCAGTCCGTGTGTAATCCGCAATCTGCCGTCAGCAGGTATTTCCACTTTCTTTGAATAGTCATAGATACCTTTCAGCAGATGCCGGAACGTGGCGGAAGATTCATCATGCTCCACGGTCATTTCTCCTGCATCTGCAATCTCATACAGATGAAACCGGTCGTAGGCGGCATCATCCCTGCGCAAAACACCGACGCCTATTTTCAGGAAAGTATCCCCCGGTTTGGCATCCTCATATCCTATCTGGGTAAACTCCTCCGAAGGTCCGCTGACGGCATCGTGCATATACGGATCATACTTGAGGAACCACTGCCCGACGAAAGAATGTCCTTCTGATTCGAGCGAAAGGATCACGCCGGTACGGTCGAAACGCGTCCCCCTGTAATAGGGTTCGGGGGCCGTCGGGTCGGCAATACTCAGACGAGTACTCCCCTTCTTCAACTCGAATGTACTCATTTCTTCCAGAATTCCTCAATCTCCTCCAGCGTCTTTCCGGTAGTTTCAGGAATCTTGCGCCACATTATCCACAGATAAGGGAGGCACATGAATGCAAAGAGGAAAAAGGTGCCTGCGGGAGTGAGGTTGCTTAGCATCCATGGGGTCAGCTGGCCGATCAGATACGTGCCCACCCAAAGGGCGAATCCGGCTATCGACATCGCGAGGCCACGTACCCGGTTGGGGTACATTTCTCCGAGCAGCACGAAGATGACAGCGCTTATTGAAATGGCCGTGCAGAATACATAAAGCAGGAAGAAAGTCAGCATGAACCATGTAGGCAGATTCGTGGCAGGCAGGAAATACACCGCGATGCATAGCAGGCAGACTATCATGCCGCTCACTCCCCAATAGACCAGTTGCTTGCGTCCCACCCTGTCGATTATCAGCAAGGCTATCACGGTCGTAAGCATATTTACAACTCCGACAAGTACCGTAGAGAAAAGAGGATCCTCGAAGCCTGCATCCTTGAAGATTTCGGGGCCGTAATACAACACGGCGTTCACTCCCATGAACTGGCCGAGGATTGCGATGGCAGAGCCAAGCAGGACGGCTGTGAGAATACCCGGTTCGAGAAGGGACTTCCATTCGGATTTCACCTCCCCGGCGATGGATGCCTTTGTAAGATCCATCTGCGCAGCAACATCTTCCTTGGCAGGGTAGATGCGCGAAAGCACCAAGGATGCCTTGTCGTAACGGCCTTTCACAATAAGCCACCTCGGGCTCTCGGGTATGAAGAAAATCACGATGAGGAACAACAGGTCGGGAATTGTTTCATAACCGAGCATTCCACGCCAGTATTCACTGTTGAACATCCTGACCTGCAGGGAATCTGCGGCCCTTACGGCAGTATCAGCCGCCACAAGGCTGGTATCGGCTGATTTCAACACAAGATAATTGACCAGATAGGCAAGCAGGAACCCGACCGTAATGGCAAGCTGATAAAGTGACACCAACATCCCTCGTTTCTCCGGCACTGCAACTTCGGAAATGTATGCCGGCGAAACAACCGACACCACCCCTATGCCGAAACCTCCTATCATACGGAAAACCACCAGTTGGGTAAGATCGGCGCAAACCGCACATCCTATTGCGGAGATGCTGAACATAAGAGCGGATACCAGCATGGTTTTCTTACGTCCGAGAAAGTCGCTCATCATTCCGGCCACCAGCACACCTATTATCGACCCGATAAGAGCACATCCCACGTACCAGCCCTTTGCAAGATCGTCCAGCGAAAACTGGCCGGCAACGATGTCGGTGGTGCCGGAGATCACCGCGGTGTCGTATCCGAAGAGTATTCCTCCTATGGCCGCTACGACCGAGAGGAACACCACGTATCCCATATTTGCCTTGGTTTTCATATTCCGAAATATTCTTTGTATCTGTCATAAAGGTGCCCCGCCTGCATGTAAGCCGACTGAGGGCTCATGAAGTGGCTGAACTCAAAGGTAATGGCCTTGTCGTATCCGGCACGTTTGGCGGCTTCGAGTTTCAAGCGCAGTTTGTCGAACTTGATGGGGAAGAACTTGATGGGCATGTCGCGGTCGAAACTCTCCGCGTTTGTCCAGCATTTCATGCCGTAACGGTCTGCGAGTTTCTTGTTAACGGCAAAAAAAGCATCGAGCTCATCATAATCTATATGGCCGTCCTGAAATGCGCAGGCATCCACATATTCGTGTATCCCGTCAAATATCTCGTTCCATTCCCTTTCGTGTTCTTCCACCGAAACTGCCTCTTCTTTTGTCAGGCTCGCACCTGCCGCTGCCACCGCCTTCTTCCCGTCTATCCAGGGAGAAATGAAGGTAGGCAGACCGCCTGAAACCTCCTTGCACTGGCGTCCCATGGCACGGAAACTATCGATGGCGCTGCTGTTCGCACGTGAAATCTCCCCGCTCAGATACCAACCGGAGAAGCTCTTATACTTGCTGCCGTAGCGTTCCCACACCTCATCGATCACAAATCGATTATCTTCAACATCATAACGCATGTCACGGGTATCCCACCATTTCCCGGAATCGTAAAGCCCGAGCATGAATTTCATTCTATGTTTTTCCGCAAGTCGGCAGAACATGTCGATAAGATCGACGGAAGGCATATAACACCCCTTCTTGAGCAAGTAAGGAGAAGGATATGTTATGAATTTACGGTATCCGCAGCGTATGTCGATCACTGTGTCGATACCTATCGCCTTCATATAGCGGAAATCGGCATCCCATTCCTTCTCACCCCAGTTCTGATGTGGGATATCGTGCGATATCTCATCGAGGAAAGTGCCAGTAATGGGCAGACCGGCGCCTTTCGGGACTATCAGACCTCCTCCGTCCGGTTCATTCTCTTGCGAGCATGATTCCAGGACAGGGGCGGCAGCGGCTGCAGCCACTGCAAGAGCCGATTTCTTCAAAAATGACCTGCGATTATCCATGTTGCTCTAACTTTGGTGCACTCTGGTGCGATTTCTTTGCAAATGTATGAAATTTTTAGTCTATTTTTGCAACAAATATCAAATGCGTCATGACAAAACAGGAATTCGCAAAAATGGCTGCCGTTTACCGTGAAGAGCTTTATGGCAGCGTACTTCCCTTCTGGCTCAACAATTCTCAAGACAAGGAATATGGAGGATACTTCACCTGCCTCGACCGCGACGGCAGCGTGTTCGACACCGACAAATTCGTTTGGCTGCAAGGCCGCGAAGTCTGGATGTTCGCAATGCTGTACAACAAGGTGGAAAAGAATCCTGAATGGCTTGCCTGCGCCCGTCAGGGAGCGGAATTCCTCGAGAAATACGGCCATGACGGCAACTACGATTTTTACTTTTCACTCACTCGCGAGGGCAAACCTATCATACAGCCATACAACATCTTTTCCAACACCTTTGCCTGTATGGCATTCGCCCAACTTGCAGTGGCTACAGGTGAAGAGCATTATGCCGACATCGCCCGCAAGACCTTCGACCGCATCCTCGCACGCCGCAGCAATCCGAAAGGCATCTGGACCAAGGCCGTCCCCGGAACGCGCCCTATGAAGGATTTCGCCCTGCCGATGATCATCTGCAATATGGCCCTCGAAGTCGAGCCTATTATCGACGACAAGGCCCTTTTAGACAAGACCATAGAAGAGGCCCTTCACGAAGTGTTCGACGTATTCTACCAGCCGGACCTCGGAGTCATGGTGGAGAATCTCGCTCCCGACGGCAGTCTGATCGACTGCTTCGAGGGTCGCAAGGTCAACCCGGGGCACGATCTGGAGGCCCTCTGGTTTATGATGAATCTTGGACTTCGCCTTAACAAGCCGGAAATCATCCGGAAGAGCGTAGACATTTCTCTTCGCGTCATCGATTACGGATGGGACAAGCAGTATGGAGGCATATTCTATTTTATGGATCGTCTCGGGCATCCTACCCAGGAACTGGAATGGGACCAGAAACTATGGTGGGTGCACCTCGAAGCCGCTATCTGCATGATCAAGGGTTACCAGCTTACAGGCAACGGAAAATGCCTGGAATGGTTCCTCAAGTTGCACGACTATCTCTGGAAGAACTTCAAAGATTCCGAATATCCCGAATGGTTCGGTTACCTCAACCGTCGCGGCGAAGTGCTCCTCCCCCTCAAAGGCGGAAAATGGAAAGGCTGCTTCCACGTTCCCCGCGGACTTTACCAGATTGGAACGATACTTCAGGATATTGCGGACAGAATGAAATAACAGCAGTATCTGAAAAATACCTATATTTGAAGTCACAATGGCTTCGAAAAAAGGAAAAATACTGATTGTCGACGACAATGCGGGCATACGCAGGGCGCTGGAAATCCTGTTGCCGCTGCATTTCGCCGAGGTAAAGGCCATCCCTTCCCCTGCATCCCTTGTATCGTCGCTGGAGCAGTTCCGCCCGGACGTTGTGCTGCTGGACATGAACTTCAACACCAGCATCAACACCGGCAACGAAGGCCTCT
>CAMOIZ010000011.1 GCA_946616385.1 uncultured Bacteroidales bacterium
TTGTTGTTAGATTCTTCACTTCGTTCAGAATGACAGCGTGGATTCAGAATGACAGTGGGGATTAAATCAATCCGCGTCCCACAAGGAAGGCGTGCGAGTCGGGCTCGCGGCCTGCGAACTCGACATAGAGCTTCATGGGATCTTCGCTGCCGCCACGCTCCAGGAAGGTCTCCTTGAACTTCTTCGCGAGGGCAAGGTCGAAGGGCCCTTCCGGCGAAGCCTCGAAGATACTGAAGGCATCCTTGTCAAGCACCTCGCTCCAGAGGTAGCCGTAATAACCGGTGTTGTAGCCGCTGGAGAAAATATGATTGAAGTAGGTGGTGCGGTAGCGGTAGGTGATCTCGGGGTTAAGGCCGATGGACTTTGCCAGCTGCTCTTCGAAGCCGTCGATGAACGCCGTTGCGCTCTCGGTAGAGTTGATGTCGGCGGGGATATCAGCGAGTTCATGCCACTTGAGGTCCAGGATTGAAGCCGCGCAAAGTTCGGTTGTCATGAAACCCTGGTTGAACTTGAGGGAGTTGTTGATCTTCTCCACGAGCGCTGCGGGGATGGTCTCGTTCCTGTCGTTGTGGGCGTACTTTGCAAGCAGTTCGGGCTGGAAGGCCCAGTTCTCGTTGAACTGGCTGAACATCTCCACGAAGTCGCGGGTGACTGCGGTGCCGCTCACGGAAGGGTAATGACACTTGGTCAGGAGCCCGTGCAGCGCGTGTCCGAATTCGTGGAAGACGGTCTGCACCTGGTCGACGTTCATGTACTCCGCAAGGTTGCCCACGTTCACGATTATCGGACGTACGTCATTGCCCTCGGCGTCCACGTACTGCTCACGGATGTTGTTCA
Source organism: uncultured Bacteroidales bacterium (assembly GCA_946616385.1). Classification (GTDB taxonomy): domain Bacteria; phylum Bacteroidota; class Bacteroidia; order Bacteroidales; family UBA932; genus Cryptobacteroides. The sequence continues at coordinate 838 of CAMOIZ010000011.1, forward strand.
TCCAGGCGCCGCCACGCTTGCTGTCGCGGGGGAGGTAGTCGGTGGTGAAGATTCCTATCAGGGAGCCGTCGTCGGCAGTGACCTTCCAGGTCGTCACGCAGTCGGGGTTATATGAAGGCACTCCTTCGAGCTTCTCCATGTTCACTCCGTACAACTGCTTGGCGCACAGGAAAATGCCGTTGCGCACGGAATCCATCTGGAAGTAGGGCTTCACCTCCTCGTCGTCGAGGTCGTATTTGAGTTTGCGCACCTTCTCGGCATAGTACCACCAGTCCCAGGGCTCGATCTTGGATCCGGCAGGGAGGATGCCAGCGGCGATGTCTTCGTCCATCACCTTCTGCATGTCGGCGATTTCTTCGCGGGCCTTGGCGGTGGACGCCTTGATGATGTCGCGAAGGAAGTTGTCGACAGTGGCAGGGGTCTTCGCCATCTTGTTGTCGAGGGTATAGGCAGCGGAGTTGGGGAATCCGAGGAGTTTCGCCTTCTCCTGGCGGAGGCGCAGCACCTCGATCACCAGCAGGGCGTTGTCGTACTCGTTGCCGTGATGGCCGCGGCTGGTGTAGGCCTCGTTGTAGGCCTTGCGGAGTTCGCGGTCGGAGGTGGTGGTCATCTTTTCGGGATAGGCGCTGACGCTGAATCCGAACTTCTCCTTGAAGGCATTGCTCTCGGCGAGGATGTTGTTGCCTATCTTCTGGGTCTTTGCCGCAATCTCGGAGTTGATCTCGCGAAGGCGCGCCTGCTGCTCTTCGGGAAGGCCTATTCCTTCGCGCTCGAAGCTCTCATAATGCTTCTTGAGCACCATCTGCTGTTCGCGCGTAAGTGCGCTCTGATCGGCATTCCAGATGGCTGCGATGCGCTCGTAGAGGGCCTTGTTGAAGGAGATGTCGGCCTCGTGGTCGCTGAGCAGGGGGATGGATTCCTCCACAACCGCATCGAGGGCGTCGCTGCGGTCGGTCTCGGCCACATTGTAGAGCACGCCCTGCACCTTGCTGAGGATGCTTCCCGAGAGTTCGAGAGGCACTATGGTGTTCTCGAAGGTCGGAGCCTCGGCATTTGCGGTGATGGCGTCGATTTCAGCTTTCTGCTGCTCTATGCCGGCCTTGATGGCGGGGATGTAGTCGGAAACTTTTATCTTGTCGAAAGGAGGAATTCCGTAGGGAGTATCCCATTCCTGAAGGAAGGGGTTGGAGTTGTTACAAGCCATAAGCATTACGAGGGCTGCAAGCAGCGGGAATGTTCGTTTCATGGTTTAGTTGATTTTGACTGAAGGATTGTCGGCATCATCGGGAGCGGTGACCAGCGACATCTGCGCGGATCCGTCGTAGATGGTAAGGATACCGGTGATGTCTACTTTCGAGCCACCAAGGATGCGGCTGTCCAGCTTGGTATCGGCGAATTTCGCATAGCCGCTGGAACGTACCTGCACATTGGTGCTTCCCATCTTGAAGTAGTGGGAGACATAGTTTGCGGTAGCATATTTGATCATCATCTCCTTGTAGGTGATGTCGGCATCGGGGCCAAAGGCGGCGATCACGCTCTCGCCCATCTGCGAGGCGTAATCACGGGGCTTGCTGAGAATGTCGCCATACTTTGTGGCGCCGCTGCCTACTACAGCCTTGTCGAAATTGCCTGCTTCAATGTATTCCACATATTTGGCTTTCGACATGCTCCAGGTGTCGATTCCCCATGTTCCTGCCTCGGAAAGGAAAATACGGTTGTAAGGATTGTCCTTCTTGTGGGCGAGGATGCCGTGAGGATAGAGCAGGGCGAAGATTTCGTCGCCGTAAGTGAGACCCTTCACAGTTACTAGAGTTCCCCAGAGGTCGCCGTAGAACCCGGCTTGTATGGAAGCCGATATCTCGCTCTCGCTCACCGCCTTGGGAGCAACTGGAGAATCATAGGCACCACGGAATACATGGGTATTGATTATTTCCTGGATGTCGATATATGAAGTCTCATACTCGTTCGTGGTGGTATTGTCGGGTTCCAAGCCGAGCTGGGGCATGCCGTTGTAAGCGCCGATGCAGAGATTCTGGCACTTCACGTAAACCCACTGTCCGAGTTTGTAATCACTGTAAAGCGAAGACTTTCCGAGCTTGAGGTCGATGCCGCCGGTCTCATCCTGCAGATAGATTTCGCGGTAGAGATTGCCGGACTTGTCGTCGGAAACCACCTGGCCCTTGATCCAGACATTCTCTGTGATGGTGTGTCCGCTGGTCATCCTGTTCTCCAGGGCGGTCTTCTTCTTGTACTGCTGTTTCATTTCTTTGATGGTCGTGAAAGAGCCGGCGAATCCATACTTCGAGAGATCTCCTTCGGTCCAGATCTTCATTTCGGCAGGTTCGTTGTCGCCGAAGGTGAAGACGGGCTGCCATTCTTCTTTCAGACTCTGGCAGGAAACGAGGGCTGCGAAGGCAGCAAGTGCGATTAATATCTTTTTCATAAGCTTAGAATCTGAAATAAACGTTCAACATGTAATTGGTTCCGGCCATGTAGAAGTACTTGGGGTCGAAACGGTAGTACTGGCTCTTGCTCACGGTGTTGTCGACCATGCGCGTCTGCTCGTAACCACCGGTCTTCACGTTCTTGTTGTTGAGAAGATTCTTGACATTGAACGAGAAGCCAAGCTGGTATTTGTAGTGGATGTACCAGCTCTTGCCGACGGAGAAGTTCACGAGGAAGGCGGGATCGAAACGCTCCTGTGCGGTCATATACTCAAGTTCCTGCGCAGTGAGCTGGTTATCGGGACCGTATACGGCGTGATTCGTGCGATAGAGAGGGTTCATGTCGAGATAGCTCTCTCCGAAATACTCCACGTCGGCATCGATGAACCAGTAATTGCGGTTGTAGGCAAGGCCGAGGCTGGCAGCGATCTGGGGAGTGGAAGGCACGTAGTGCTGCTTGACGGTTCCGTCGGGCAGGAGGGTGCTCTTCCAGTAAGGCACGGGGACGTTCTCCATGACTACCTCGGCACTGTTGTCGACCGTCTGGGTCATGGTAGGATTGGATGTATACTCATAGCGTCCGGCAGCAAGCACGCCCTGTACGGAAAGGTTGGGAACCACGTAGGTAGGAACCTTGAATCCGACCTCGACTCCCATGTTGCGCTGGTCGATGCCGTTGATGGCGAAGTTGGAGAACGCGTTCTGCAGGTCGTCGTAAGCGCTCATCACCTTGGACTGGTCCATGATGGTGGTGTAGTATGCGGTGGTGCGGATGTTGATTCCGTCGGCGGAATACTGCCAGTTCACGTCAGCCGACATGGTCTTGATGGTCGTAATGCCGTCCATCAGGGAATTGCGTGTACGGGGTGAAAGGAACACCTGGTTGAACTTGGGGGCATCGTTGAAATACCCGACGTTGGCATATACCCGCTGGGATCCGCCGATCACGTAGTTAAGGCCGAGTTTCGCGGCGTATGTCAGGAAACTGGAAACCTTGCTCTTGCCGTAGGAAGTTACCACGGATCCGTCCTTTTCGTAGGTTGGTTCGATGGTCACTCCGTCGACCACTATCTTCTTGCCGGTCTCGTCGAGTCCGGGGAAGAGTCCCTTGCGGAGGAGTCCCTCACGCCAGAAGCTTTCGAGGCCGATGCGGCCGCCGAGGTTGGCGCTGAAGTTGCCGAAAGTGAACTTGCCGTTCAGCCAGGCACCGTAGTTGCGCACCTGCGCATAGTAGTCGTAGCCGTACTTGTCGCCCTTGCCTATCTTCTCGGCAGCGCCGTGCTTCATATAGTAGTTGAGATCGTTCTGAAGCTTGTACGGGGTGGCGGCGAAGTCACGCTCTGCAAAGTTGTCGATATTCACGAAGTAATCGCCTCCCAGCAGATCTGCAACCTGCTTGTAGTATTCGGTGCGGTTGATGCGGGCATTGAGTCCGCCGGTGATGGTGGCCGCCGAGGAAGGACGGTATTTGAACGTGGCTGCAAGATTGAAGTCCTGCTGGTCGACATGGCGTTCTTCCTGAATGTATTTGGAGCGGTTCTTGCCGGTCGCGTCGGTCTGGATGCGGTTTACGTCATAGAAGCGGTCCCAATTGATATGGGTGAGTTCCGGATACATGTCGGAATGTCTCCAAACTTCGTCCGACCATCCCCTCTTGATGTCGTTGTTACGGTTCATGTCGGGGTTCGCATCGTAGAAATAACTGGGCAGGTTGCGGTAGTAGTCCGGGCGGGGATCCTGCGCGTCGTACCAGTCAAGGGCGGTGTAGCCGTTCTTGCCGAAACGGTAGAGGGCGGTGGCACTCGCATTGAACTTGTCGGAAGGAGTGTAGTCGTACTTGACGATGGCGATAGGCTCGTTGGTCTTGCGGACGCGGGCGTTGCGCACCTTGCCGTTCTGGTATCCCCAGTTGGAGTTGTACATGTTGTCGCCTACCAGATCGTAGACTTCCTGGGTGGATGCGTTCTGCGCTCCGCGCTGACCGGGAGTGGCGAAGAACACGAATCCGAGTTTGTGCGTGTCATTGAAAACCTTGTCGGCCGCGGCATAGTATGCGAAGGAGCGATAGTAGACACCGTCGATCCAGTCGTTGCCGCCGAGACGTGCGCTCACGTTGAAGGCGAAGGCCCAGCCATTGTCCATCAGTCCGGTGGCGTAGGAGCCCATCAGCCTGAGGCGATAGAGGGTGCTGTTGGTGAGGATGCTTCCGCGGAGGCCCTTGCGTACGTTGGTGGCGTTGCCGAATATGTTGGTAACTCCGTTGTATCCGCCGAAGGCGAAATCCGACACCTCGCTGCCGTTTGTGGTTTCCTTGGAACGCATGGCCTCGTTCAGGCCGCTCCAGAGGGAGAAGGGAGAGTATCCGGTGATGGCGTCGTTCATCTTGACACCAGCGAGATACACGTCCTGGCTCTCGGAGGCATAGCCGCGGGCGCGGAAACGCACGGAACTGAAGTTGTAGCCGGCGATGTTGTTGAACACGTCGTTGCTGCCGAAGAGGATCGTCGGGTTGTCGTTGTAACCGGAATCGTCCATGTCGAAAGCCGCGAAGGAATCGTCGTCAACCTCGGCTACACGCTGGATGGCAGTGAGCGAGAGATTGAACATGTTCTTCACATAACCGTCGTTCACGGTTACCTGCACCTGGGTTTCGAGGAAATCGGGAGCCTCGATCACGAGGGTGTACATGCCGTTTTCGAGCTCGGGAATCAGGAAGGTGCCGTCTTCTGCAGTGACGGCCGCAGCAATCTCCGACGCCCCCTGCATAAGGGTCAGTTTTGCATTTTCCACGGGCTGACGGCCGTTGCGGTTGATTACCGTACCCTTCACGCCGCCCGTAGGCTGTGCGTTCAGCGCGATGCCCGTCAGAATGGCTGTCAGAAATAGTATTATTCTTTTCATATTCTATAGGTTGTCATTCTGAGCCGGCTGATGCCGGCGAAAAATCTATTTTTTGATGACTATATATGTCGGATAATGGTCGGAGTAGCCTCCCACGAACGCACCGTTACTGAAAGTGCGGAAAGGCGTACCTTTGTACTGGCCGCTCTGGTTGGTCATGAAGGGCTTGCTGAATACGCGGCCATAGTACTTCTTCTGCACTATTGGCTGGATCTGGAATGTTCCCTTGGGGGCGTTGGCAATGGCATTGTTCACGAGGATGATGTCGTAGATGTTGCCGCCGCCCTGATAATAGAGCGAACTGAACCCCGCTTTGAGCATGCTGAGGAAAGGAGAGAAGAAGTCCTCGTCGGTAACTTCGCCTATCTTCTCCTTGCCGCGCATGTAGTCGGTCATGCTGACGTCAGAAGGATTGTCGTTCATGTCGCCCATCACCACGATCTTGATGCCGGGGAATTCCTTCTGGAGCTCCATTGCGCGCTGATAGATGATTTCAGCTCCGCGGGGACGAAGGTCGGCTCCCTTGCCGCCAAGGCGGGAAGGAAGGTGGGCTACGAAGAATGCGAACATTTCGCCGTCGATGGTACCGCGTGCCATGAGGACGTCACGGGTGCGGAAGTTGTCTTTCTCTTCCTGTGTCCACTCGCTCCAGTCGATACGGGAGGGCTCGAAACTGAAGGGGATGGATTCGCTGGCGACAAGTTTGAAGACCTCCGGCTTGTAGAGCAGAGCTACGTCCACGCCACGGCGGTCGGGGCCGTCGTAGTGCACGATCTGATAATTGGCCTCGGCGATTTCGGGCTGGCTCACCAGATCTTCGAGGACGTGACGGTTCTCAATCTCGGAAACACCAAGCACCGCATGCCAGACGCCGTTGTCTTCTTTCATCGCCTTGATCACGCTGGCCATGTTGTGCTGTTTCTTGATGTACTTGGCCTCAGTCCACTGGTTCTGGCCGTCGGGCAGAAACTGATAATCGTTCTTGCCCTCGTCGTGGTAGATATCGAAGAGGTTTTCGAGGTTGTAGAACCCGATGACATAACTGCGATGCTTGGCGGCGTCGGCCCTGAAGGGGGCAAGCAGCAGCAACGCGGCGAGCAGGGTGTAAAGGTATTTTTTCATCATTGGTTATATTGTTTCGTTATCTTGCCCATGAGGGAGTTTCAGATTCGATCGCATCGGCCTCCGCCTTTCCGAGAGCCGCCGGCAGGTTCACGAAGAAATCAAAGCCGGTCTTCTTCTCGAGTTCGTCGACGCTGATGAGATAATCGAGGTAATTGCCCTTGGATATCGAAGAATCGTGGGGCAGGTAGAATGCCGCGGCGCGGTAACCTTTGTGGCCTACAGCCGTGCTGGTGCTTTTCTGCAGGACAGCCTTGAAATAGGCGGCCGGCACCTTGACGCTGAAACCGGAACTGCTGCCGCTGGTGCGGGAAGATCCCTCCAGCACGCAACCGGTAACCACATAGAGGGTGTCGGCCGTGGAAGAATATGTGCGGATGCGTCCTTCAAGGTCGGCCCAGATGCCGGCGTTGAAGTCGTAATCCTGAGGTGTCATGTTCGTGCCGTAGAAGGTGGAAACGTTGGCGGCATGATTCAGCCTGTCCGCAGATGGGATCTGATGCCCGCGCGTCCATCCTCCGCCGTATGAACCTCCGGTGAGATTGGGTTGAATGGAAGTGGGAAGGAGCGGATCGAAGCCCCATGCGTTAGAGCGGGAGCCGCTCCCTATGAGTGCACGGTTCAGCGGATAAGCCACCCATACCGACACGTGCTCATCGTAGTCCCAGTAAGCGGTCCAGTTGCGAACGCCGCTCTGTTTCTCATTCAGGTACTGCTTGCCGGTCATGTCGTGCGCCAGCACTACCCGGCCGTCCCCGGCCTTTGTTTCCGGGAGTTCAAGCCAGCCTGCGGAGAAAGCGCCGTCATCGGGCCCGTTCACAGGTCCGCCGCCGGCCCCTTCCTGATAAACAGTCGCCGAGCTCACTTCCTTGCCGGAGGATTTCAGGATCAGCCTGACCGACCTGGAATCCTCGGAAGTGTTCTGGCTGTAACGCAGACGCGCGCTGCCGAGGTTGCCGTTCCCGGACGGCGGATCCATGGTTGCCCAGGCCTCCGTTCCGGCAGGATATTCGAGTTCCACATTCCAGTCGCCCTTGGCCGTTATCTCGACGAACACACTGCCGTCTCCGCTCTGCACGGTAGAACTGCGGGGCACGATTGTAGCTTCGTAGTCGACGGATGGTTCCGCCGATTCGCAGGCTGATGCCAGACCGGCAAAGACAACGGCCAATGCGGCTAGACGGGCGATTCTCATTTGTAGGTGACCTTAAGCTCGACGATACGGACCTGGTTGTCGGTGGCGGTGAACGCTACGCTTGCGCTTTCACCAACCCATGTACCGGTCGTACCCGAATAAGTGTATCCGGAAGGAGCGCCTGCTCCCCAGCAGCCGGGGCCCTGCTTTGTTTTATCGCTCGCAGTGCAGGTGAATTCAATCTTGGTTATCGTTTTACCTGTAGCTGTAACGGTGAAGGTCTGGCCCTTGTAGATACGGAGTTCGGTGACATTGGTAGTGCCGTAATCGGAGCTGTTGGTGAACGAGATAACGTCATCCATTTTCACAACCGCCCCCTTGCAGGCAGCAGCTGCAAGTTTGGCCTTGTCGAAGGTAACAGTTACTTCCTCGCCGCCAGCACTTACCTTGTTCTGGGTAATGGTCACGGTGTAGCTCTTGGTCGTCACATCCTCTGTGGTGGACACAACCACCGTGTAGGTCTTGGCATTCTCGGTGTCGGTATTGGCAGCGAAACTGACCGTGACAGCGCCATTGCCCTCGCCGGAAGCGGGACTGACCGTTGCATTTTCGCTGGAGGCAGTCCATTTGACGTTGCCGGTGACGTTGATGGTCGCGGAGGTGGCAGATGCACCGACGGTGATTTCAGTCTTTTCCACGCCGAAGACGGGGCCTACGGTATCGCTGGTCTTTCCGTTGAGGGAATAGATGTATGCTTTCTTGGAAACGGTCTCGGGAGTGTTTCCGTTGTATTTGTACACTTTGCCGCAGATAATCACCTCATCGCCGACTGCGATCTGGGTGTTGCCTTCTACCCAAGCCTGGTTGCCGAGGGTGTAAACGCTGTAGCAAGTGAACTGGCTGCCGTTGGTGGATCCGTCATCGGAGATATCGAAGGTGGCGGTACCGTAATCGGCGCTGAAGGAGTACTTGATGGAAGAGATCTTGCCCTTCACATAAACATCGTTGGTGCTTTCGTTGCTGCCTTCAAGGGTTGCAATGAATGCGAGCACGCCGGCCGCATTGTAAGGATCGGCCTGGGTGCCGGTTCCGGAAGGATTCGAAGGAGTGGGATCATCGGAAGAGCTGCCCGCCTCGAACTTCTCGATATAGGCGTCTACCATCTCATGCTTCTGATTGCCGCTCTTGTCGGTGTAGAGCAGATATTTTCCGCGAACGGTAACGGTGCCATCCTTCTTCACCTTGTCTTTCCACTCGTCCTTGTTGTTCACGGTCCAAACCACCACGGTGGCTGTGCCGTCGTTCATGTCGAAGGAGCAGTACTGGGTGTTGACCGCAGAGGTAACCTTTCCTACCAAGCGGTAGGTGGTGTTCTCGTCAGCCTTCTGGATGAATTCGGCGCATGTGATCTGTTCAACCTTCGAAGGATCTTCAGGTTCAACGACGGCTTCGGTCTTGCCGTTGAGCGAGTAAAGGTAGCTTGCGCCCTTGCCCACAGTTTCGGGGGTATTGCCCTTGTAGTTGACTACAGGACCGCAGATAATCACGGCGTCGCCGGCCTTGATATCGTCATCGCCGCTCTTCCACTTGCGGTTGCCGAGGTAGAGCGTCTGGAAAGCGTAGAACTGATCGGTGTCGCCTTCATTGTCTACGATGTAGAACACGGCGTTTCCATAGGTGCCGCTGGCTTCGTAAGTGGTGCTGACGGAGGACACGATACCCTTGATGTAAACCGAGTTTTCACTCTGGACATCTGCACCGAGGCTCTGGCAGAATTCAATTGCGCCGGCCACGCTGTAAGGGTCTTCAAGGGTGCCGCTGCCCTTCTTGAGTTCTCCTGCTTCGCCAGCCTGCTTGACTGTGAGGCTTGCGCGTGCAAGGCCGATGGTGAAAACAACTTCTCCTTCACGGTCGTTACCTGAGTTCGCAGCGACGGAGATGGTCACGGTCTGTTCCTTGGTGGAAGCGGTGCCGGTGGTCTTGTCGAGGGCTACCCAGTCGGGCTGTGAATAAATCTGCCAGTCGCGTGTGGCGACAAGGGTGACTGCCTTGGAGTCGTCGGTGGCAGCAAGGGAGATAGAAGTGGGGTCTACGGAGATTCTGGCTTCGCCGAGATTCTCTTCCGATTCACACCCCACCAGAGCAAATACAGCAAGAGCTGCAGCCGCAAAGAGTGATTTGAACTTCATGATGAATTATTGTTTAGTTTAAATAATTATTCCGTTGCACACTTTTATAGCTTTCAAATATACGTATTCCTACGGAATAAAACAAAAAAAGCGCAGCCCGCTGGGAGCTGCGCTCAATTGAAATCGTACAAGAATTATTCAGTCTTGCCGTTCAGGGAATATACGTAAGCCTTCTTGCTGGCAGTCTCGTATGTTCCGTTGTAGATGGTGAGCTGTCCGCAGACGACAACCTCGTCACCTACTGCGGGCTGCACGCCACCTTCCTTCCAAGGCTGATTGCCGAAGGTATAAACGCTGTAGCATTCGAAATCCTTGTCAGGAGCGGTGGTCTTCTTCTTGTCGTCGGAGATGCCGTTGGCCTTGCCGTCGTCGGAAATCCAGAAGGTTCCGGTACCCTTGTCAGCATTGAAAGCGTAGAGGATCGCGGAAATCTTGCCCTTTACGTAAACATTTCCGAATGTGGGAGCGGGCTGATCGGCAGCCTTGGCGGCAGCGATGGCAGCCTGCTGGTAATCGATGCATTCCTCAACTCCTGCAACATTGAAAGGAGAAACTGCATTGCCGAGACCGTTGGTTCCCTTGGTCACGCCGTTGACGCTGTAGAGCCAAGCCTTCTTGCTGGCAGTTTCGGCGGTGCCGCTGTAGGTGGTCACGTTGCCGTAAACCACGACCTCGTCACCGACTGCAATCTGAGCGTCGCCTTCGGCCCACTGCTTGTTGTCGAACCAGTAGAGGCTGTAGCACTCGAACTCCTTGGTCTTGTCACCTTCGCCTACACCGTCGTCGGAAATCCAGAAGGTAGCGGTTCCGGCGTAGGTGCTGTATTCATAGACAATCTTGGAAATCTTGCCCTTTACATATACCTGCTCGTCGATCTTGGTGCCGCCCTGGAGGATAGGGAGAATCTCGGAAGGAAGGTAAGGATTTGTAACCGTTCCCTTCGGATTGTCGACATACTCCTCAACCTTGGTAGCGATGATATTGACGTACTTGTCCTTGCTGGAGAGGCCGTTGAAGTAACCGGTCACGGTGATCTTCTTGCCATCAAGGGCCTTGACGTTCAGATCCTCGGTAGGATATACGATGCTACCCTGCTTGACAGCGGCATCTACACCGTCGATGGTGATATTGTAGTAGTTGCCTGAAACGGCGAGGGTACCGGAAAGCTTGACATACTCGGCAACGGCTGCCTTGTAGGTCTCGACCTCGGAAGTGATGTCCTTGGATGTAGGATGGCTGAAGCTGCTGCTCTCGTTGTCGACGAAAGCCTCGGTGATGGTGTCGATCTCGGGAACGCCGTTGTAGGTCTTCTTGGTACCGGAAAGCCTTACTGCGTTTCCGATCTTGAGAGCGGCGGCCTTGTCACCGTAAGCGTAAATTGCGGAGGTTCCGTCGGAAAGGACTGCACCTTTGGTGGTGAGAGCCACAACCACGGTAGAAGGAAGGGTCTGAACCGAGGAATTGTCGGCTTCCTTGATGATGTCGGTAATGCTTGCGCCGGTAGCGGGCACACCTTCCTGGGTGAGGTTCAGACTCTTGATTGCACCGGGAGCCTTGATGGTGAACACGGCGGTGCGGGGTGCGGTGTAGATATTCTCTTCATATTCGAGAATGTACTGTCCGTCCGAAGTGAAGTCGGTCACTTTCACCCAGTCTGCATTGACGGTCACGAGCACGGGCTGAACCTTGGATTCAACCACGAGGGTGTCCTTGCCGGCTGCGGGGCTTACCGTAGCGGTGGTGAACGAAGCGTCGATGAGAGACTTCTCGATCTTGATGATGCTTACGTCGACGAGCTCGACAGTGCCGTTGTAGACGGTCTTGGGGCCTTCAACGGTAACCTTGTCGCCTACCTCGATGCCGAAACCTGCCCAACCTCCGTCAGCATCCTTCGGATACTGGCTCTTGGCATTGAAGGTTCCGTAGATGTAGAGATTATCATCGGTGCTGCCGTCGTTCATGTACCAGTTGCCATAAGATGTGTTGGCAACGCCGACGACGGTTCCGGTGACACGGTAGGTCTTGCCTTCATCGCCTGCGAGAACCTCGGCAACGGTGGAAGGAGCAACCTCGACACCTGCAGGAGCAACCTGGTTGACCTTGACGATCTTGACCTTGCTGCCCATGGTGATATGCAGTTCAGTTGCGCGAGCCGCAGAAGATGCGCTGGCAGCTGTGAGAGTTACGGTCACTTCAGAGCCGCCGGCTCCTGAGGTGGGGCTGACTGTTACCCAGTCGGCCTTGGTATCTGCGATGGCAGCAGTCCAGCTTTCGTCAGCCTTTACCTTGATGGTAACGGTCGAGCCTTCATCGGCTGCCAAAGAAACGTAGTCGTTGTCGACTTCCAGCCCTGAGAGCTTGGAAACAGGTTCCTCCTGGGTGCAGCCGATCAGCATAGCTGCGGCGGCAACGAGAGAAGTAAGCAAATATCTTAATTTCATATCGAACCTGATTTATTAGTTAAACATGTATTTGATACCGATCTGCATGTACCAGCAGTTGGAAAGTGTATGGGTGTAATCCCAGGTGCTCACGCCCTTGCCCACGTTGGTGGAGAATACAGGCACGCCGTCAGCATCGGTACGCTCGTACTTGAGCAGCTTGGCGTTTCCGTTGCTGTCGTGAGGCACGTCGGTGTTCCAGCTCTTGCTTACGCCCCACTGGGAGTTGAACAGGTTGCCGACGTTCTGGACATCGAGGCTCACCTGAAGGGTATTCTTGACTTTGCCAACCTTGACGATGAAGTCGTGAGCATAGCGGAAGTCGAAGATGTGGCGCATGGGCTGGGTGACGGCATAAGCCTCTGCATACTGGCCCTTGTGGCTACTCAGATACTCATCCTGCTTTGCGAACTCGACATACTTGTCCATGTCTTCCTGAGTTGCGAAACGGAACTGGGAACCGGCACCTACACCAATCTCATCGTCCTTAGGAATGTAGATAAGGTCGTATGAATAGCCGTCGCCGTTGAAGTCGTTGGAATAGAGATAGCTGTTGCCGCCGTAACGGAGTCCTTCGTAGAGGAGGCTCCAGTGGTTGCGAGCCTTGTCGGTGTAGCTGATGGAAGCCATCAGACGGTCGGGGAGGTTGTAGCTGGAGTTGTGCAGCACGTTGAAATTAGGACCGTCGACCGAAGGGATGTACTGCCATGCAGCCGCAGCGTTGGAACCGGGCATACCGGTGATTTCCTTGCTCACGGTGTGGGTGTAGGCGGCGGTGACATTCATTCCCTTCACGGGCTCGGCGTTCAGCGAGATCGTTGCAACGGAACCATATCCCTTGTTGGTATTGGTGAGTACGAAAGCATTGGTCTTGCTGTACTTGTAGGTTGCAGGGTAGATGTGACGGTTGTCGGCGCCGTTGAAGGTAGGCCAACCGGAGTTGTCCTGATGGATGGCGTAGTTGTCGAGCATCACACCGTTGATGGTCTTGTTGAAGATATATTCGCCTGTGATGGTGACAGGGAAGGAAACGGGAAGAGTCCAGTCGAATGCGATGGAAGATTTCCAGACCTGAGGCATCTTGAAGTTGTGGTCCACGCCTGCGATTTCGCTGGGAGCGGGAGCGCTTTCAGGAGTGATGGTCTTGGGATACTTGCCTGCATTGATCTTGTTGAGGGCATCGAGAATATCCCAACGATCGGTGATAAGCTTTCCGCCGGGCATCATGGCTGCAAGGGTAGCAGCATCGGTGATCTTGGTTGCACGGCCCTTCACGATACCTGCATTGGTAGGCATGTTGGTGAAGAACACCAGAGGAATACGGCCTGCAAAGAGACCGGTACCGCCACGGATCTTGAGGCGGCGGTCGCCGAACACGTCGTAGCTGAAGCCGAGACGGGGGCTGATCTGGATATTTGTCTTGGGCCACTTGCCGGTATCGACATTGCGTCCGCCGTAATCGATTGCAAGGGCGGCGTTGTTGGTCATCACGTCACTCTCGTCGAAGGAAAGGTTGTCGAAACGTACGCCGTAGGTGAGCTTGAGCTGGTCGTTGACGTTCCACTCATCCTGTGCATAGAGGCCGATCTGGTAGAAGTGTACCCTTGCGGCAGGGTTCTCTTCACCGTCGAATCCCCAGTCGAGAGCCATCTCGAAAGGAGCTTTTCCTGCGTAGAAATCGCTCAGGCTGGCGAAACGGAAGGAACCGGTACCGTTACGCATGTAGGCGTTGAGTGCCATCTGGGACTCGAAGCTGATGCCTCCGGTAATCTTGTGGTCACCCTTGTAGTAGGTGATGTCGTCCTTGATGTTCAGAGTGGTGTTCTGAACGTTGTTGCGATATGTGAACAGCTCGTATCCGAAGTCCATGTAAGGCTCGGATGCGTGATCTTCACCAAGGTCGCCGGCGAAAATCTCGACGAAGGGGAAGAAATCCGAATCGGAACCGCGCACGTCCTGAATGTTGGAATAGGTGACGAGCAGCTGGTTCGAGAGATTGTCGGTAAGACGGCTGTTGAGGTCGGCGGAGTAGGTGTAGATCTTGTTCATCTGATTGTACATCGAATTGCTGAACAACAGACCGTACTTGCTGACCATGTCGTACATCATGCTGGAGCTGAAGTCCGAACGGGAGGTGGAAGGAGTCTTCCACGTGTTGGAGTTGGTGTAGTTGTAACGGAGAGCGAGATGATGCTTCTGGCTGATGTTCCAGTCGATGCGTCCGAGGAACTTGACATTGCTCTGATCCTTGTTGTAGCTGGTGTAGGAACCCGGATCATAGTTGTACTTCTTCTTGAGGAAATTGCGCATTTCCTCGGCCTCTGCGGAGGTTACGCGGGTGATCATGCGGTCTTCATCGGCGACGCCGTCTTCGGAAGTGCGCCATCTGTTGATCTCGGTAGGATTAGGAATGTATTCAGCGTTCACGAAGAAGAACAGTTTGTTCTTGATGATGGGTCCGCCGAGGGTGAATCCGTAAGTGGTCTGACGGTCCTTGCTCCTTTCGAGATCCACACCGTCGATACGGCTTCCGTGGAGGTTTTCGTTCTGATGATAGATGTATGCGGAGCCCTTGAGGGTGTTGGTACCGGACTTGGTGATTGCATTCATGCCACCGCCGATGAAGTTGCTCTGACGGACATCATAAGGAGAAACGACGACCTGGACCTCCTCGATAGCGTCGATGGAGATGGGGTTGCCGCCGCCGGGGAGGGAGGTGCTCAGACCGAAATTGTTGTTGAAGTTAGCACCGTCGACGGTGAAGTTGGAACTACGGCCGGAGGATCCGGAGAAGTTGAGACCGTTGCCACCGAAAGGTGAAAGCTTGGCAACATCGGACATGCTCCTGCTGACGGTAGGCAACTCAGTGAGTTGCTGGGAGTTGATGTTCGTAGATGCACCCGTCTTCTCTACGGAAGCGAATTTCGATGTCGGGCTTGCGGTAACCACTACTTCCTGCAGCAGCTGAGTGTCATCCTTGAGGGTGGCGTTCAGGCTGTAAAGCTCACCGAGCTGAAGGGTGACGTCGGAGTAACGGACGGTTGCAAAGCCAAGGCAGCTTACCTCGACAGTGTAGGGACCGCCGGTACGCATACCCTGTATGGTGTAGCGGCCTTCATGGTTGGTCACTACTCCATAGGACGTTCCGGAAGGGACATGGGTGGCAACCACTGCCACACCGGGAACAGGTTCGCCTGCCTCATCGAGGACACGGCCACCCAGAGATGATGTCGTCACCTGCGCGTAGGCAGAAACGACGAAAAGAGCCGCTAAGATACTTAACGACAGTCTTTTGAAAATTTGTGTCATAAACCTTTTAATTATGAATATGTTTTTCGAGTTGCGAAGTTAATACAAAATCTCGAATTACACGAATAAAGTTTTCAACATTTTATTTCGTATATTTGCAGGCTGAAAGGGGAAAGATTTGACTGCTTGCAACCCCTGTAATTTTAAAAAATGCTAAAATGAACTATCTCTTTACATCCGAGAGTGTCTCGGAAGGGCATCCTGACAAGGTTGCCGACCAGATTTCAGATTCAATTCTTGACGAATTTTTGAGGCAGGACCCCGAATCCAAGGTGGCCTGCGAGACTTTTTGCACGGCAGGGCTCGTAGTGGTCGGCGGCGAAGTCGAGTCTTCCGCTTACGTGGATGTCGACAAAGTCGCCCGCGAAACGATCGCACGCATCGGCTACACCAAGGCCGAGTACGGATTCGACGCCTCGTCCTGCGGAATCATCTCCACGATCCACGGGCAGAGCGCCGACATTCACCGCGGCGTTGTGCGCGAAGATGAGATGTCGCAGGGAGCCGGCGACCAGGGCATGATGTTCGGTTATGCCTGCAAGAATACTCCCGACTACATGCCTCTGGCTTTGTACCTGTCGCACAAGCTGTTGCAGGTGCTGGCGCAGATACGGCATGATCTCACCGCGTCGGGCAAAGGGCCCGTCCGTGTCCCGCAAGGGGAACCCGGTACGGGCATTGCCCG
>CAMOIZ010000012.1 GCA_946616385.1 uncultured Bacteroidales bacterium
GCGACAAGACTGCAGCGGACATTGTCAATTCGTATACGCAAAACGAGTTGGAAAAAATCCTCAAAGTCTATGGTGAAGTGGATACTGCGCACAAAGTCGCCGGCCTTATCGTCGCTGCCAGGCAGCAGAAGGCCATCCTCACCACAGACGACCTCGACAATGCCATTGCAGCAGCCCTGCCGTCTTTCGCCGAGCATAAATTCCTTGCGAAGGTCTATCAGGCCCTCCGTATCGAAGTGAACCAGGAAATGCGTGCGCTCGAGAAATTCCTCGAAGGAGCAGCCGCATCCCTCAAACAGGGAGGCCGCCTGGTCATCATCACCTACCACTCCCTCGAGGACCGCATGGTAAAGAATTTCTTCCGCACCGGCAACATCGAAGGGGAACTTATCAAAGACGTCTTCGGAAGGAGCGACGCCCCGCTCAAGCCTCTTGGCAGCAAGCCCATACTCCCCACCGAAGAAGAGATTGCGCTCAACACACGCGCACGCAGCGCCAAACTGCGCGCGGCAGAAAAGATTTAGGCAATGGAACAGAAACGCAAATGGAAATTATCCGATCTGTGGGAGCTTCTCCGCAACGGCTTCTCCGCCATCATCACGGGGAATCTTCTGCTGCGTCTGAACGCCGGAAAGTATTTCAACCACATTGCCTACACATTCGTACTCTTCTGGATCCTGATTTTCGAGAGCCTGATGGCGGAAAACGCCCTCGGCAAGATAGAAAAGAACAACGCGAAGATCAAGGAGATGGAAATCGTCTATGCCGACAAGACCTTCAAAGTGGCATCGATGAGCAGACGAAGCGAAGTAGAAAAACGGTTGGCAGAGCTGGGGTCAACGGTCAAGGAGCCCGAGCAGCAGGCCATTACAATTGAATAGGATGGAAGAGAAAACCAGCAATATGCGGCTCCCCCAGCAGAGCACGAAGAGCAGAGACAGGATAGGCCTGGTTCTCTACATCTTCTATGTGCTCATGCTCGTACTGGCAGCCCTTGTGCTGGTCAAGTTGGTTTACTTCCAGATTATTTGGAAACCCGATCCTAAAATTGCAGGAGCACTCACTCCTTCTATAGTCAAACGGACAATCGAGCCCGTCCGCGGCAACATCATCGACTGCAATGGAAGGCTGCTGGCAATGTCGTATCCGGTTTACGACATCCACATGGACTGCACCGTGATGAAGGCCGAGTTCGGAAAGATGAAGAACAAAGACAAAGGCCGCCAGAGGGAAGAGGAGTGGATGAGAAAGGCCCGCGCCCTTGCAGAAGGTCTCGCCGAGCTCAATCCGTCTGTCAATGCCGACAAGTTATACACTCAGATAAAGGAAGGAAGGTCCTCCGGGCGAAAGTATCTCCCGATAGTCAAAGGTGTCGACAGGACTACCATGCTCAAGATCAAGTCCCTTCCACTGTACAACGAAGGCGCCAACCGCGGTGGCATGATAGTGGAAACCAGAAATGTACGCAAGTACCCCTACGGACGCCTGGCCCGACGCACGATAGGGTTCGTGCGCGACAACAAAGGCCTTCCCGAAGAGGAGATAAAGGGTAATCCGGGACTGGAAGGGCGCTACGACGCCATCCTGCATGGCAAAGACGGCAGGGAGTACCTCAAGCAGACGGACCGTGGTCGCGTGCGCAATTACGACAGTTCCTATGTCCGCGCCGTGGACGGCAAAGATCTCCGCACCACCCTCAACATAGACTATCAGGACGTGGCCGACCGTGCTCTACACGACCAGATCGACACGCTCGATGACATTGAAGGCGCATGTCTCGTGCTCATGGAGGTAAAAACGGGAGCTATCCGTGCGATGGTGAACCTCTCCCGCGATCCCAACCGTGGAGGAGCTTTCGAGGAAATCACCAACTTCGCAATCGGCCGCAGGTGCGAGCCGGGTTCGGTATTCAAGACCGTTACACTTCTGAGCGTGTTGAGCGACGGCTACTACAAGAGTCTGGACGAAACCATACCCACGAACCACGGAATAGTCAAAAACACCAAGATGAGGCAGGACGTACACATCCTGGACTGGGAACGCGAGCACAAGACCAAGGAGATCAGCCTGCTGGACGGATTCAAGATTTCGTCGAACTATGTCTATGGTGCACTGGCGGTAGAAAACTACGCAAAGAACCCCAGACAATATGTCGAGAAGGTCTATTCCTACGGACTCGGAGACACTTTCGACTTCGACCTTGAAGGTTTGCTCACCCCCTTGGTACCCAACCCGTCCGACAAGGCTGTTTGGTCTAACACGACACTCGGAACCATGGGATTCGGGTATTCGACGGAAGAGACGCCTCTGCATATACTCACATTCTACAATGCCATTGCCAACAAGGGGAAGATGGTGAAGCCATACCTCGTAGAGGATATAGAAAAGGCAGGGAACGTTACTGACAGGCGGGGGCCGAGCGTGCTGAACGCTTCGATTTGCTCCCGTGCGATTGCCGACACCATGACCAGGGCGCTGCTTTCGGTAACCGAAGACGGAACGGCACGTTACAGCATGCGTGGAGTGAAATGCAAGGTCGCCGGCAAAACAGGGACGTCTTTCGGCACATTCCCGGGAGGAGGTTATTCCGATGCGAGCGGGCGGAGACTGTACCGCGGAACTTTCGTCGGGTATTTCCCGGCGGAAGACCCCAGATACACCGCAATCAGCGTCGTGTATTCCAATCCGACACGCAAGAGTTACCAAGGCGGCGGAATCCCTGCAAGGGCTATCAAGACCCTGGTAAACTATGTTTATACAAATGATCCTGAATTCAGATCCAAAATAGAGAAAAAAAGCAAATGAAACTCGAAAAGATCATAAAGAATACAGGTGCAAGCATCCTGCACGGAGCGCCCGGGACCGAGATCCACTCCATCACGAGCGATTCACGCAAGGCCTGCCCCGGCGCACTGTTCATTGCAGTCAAGGGCTGCAATGCCGATGGCCACGCCTTCATAGAGGACGCCCTTGCGAAAGGAGCATCTGCCGTTGTGGATGCAGACCGCCGCGCCCTCGCACTATGCGCCGACAACTTTTATGAGCACCCCTCCGGAAAACTGCAACTTGTCGGCATCACCGGCACCAACGGCAAGACCACGACCGTGACCCTGCTCTACAATATGTTCCGGGGATTGGGATATGAGTGCGGACTTCTTTCCACTATCGCGAATTACGTGGGAACAAGGCGCAGCGAGACGGCGAACACTACCGCCGATCCCATCACCATCAACTCCCTGATGGCAGAAATGGTGGATGCAGGATGCCAGTATTGCTTCATGGAGGTCAGTTCCATCGGGCTTGAGCAGGAGCGCACGGCGGGTCTCGAATTCAAGGCAGCCATTTTCTCGAATCTGACTCACGACCACCTGGACTATCACAAGACATTCGCCGAATATCTCCGTTGCAAGAAGCTTTTCTTCGACGGACTCGACAAGAACGCTGTCGCAATTATCAATGCCGACGACAAGAACGGCCAGGTGATGGTTCAGAACTGCGCGGCCAAGGTAATCACTTATTCCTGCCGCGGCGCAGCAGATCACAGATGCAAGATTCTCGAAGAAAGTTTCGAGGGCATGCTGCTAAGAATCGACGGCACAGAAACCTGGACCAAGCTCACCGGAAGGCACAATGCCTACAACATACTCGCAATCTATTGCACTGCAACAGCTCTCGGCGCCGAACCCGACGAAACCTTGCTTGCTATAAGCAAACTTGACCCCGCTCCCGGACGCCTGGAAACCCTGCGCGGCCCCCGCGACCTTGCAGTAGTGATAGACTACGCTCACACGCCAGACGCCCTCGAGAATGTGCTGGAGACCCTGCGCGACATCTCTCCGGAGCGCGAACTGGTCTGCCTTTTCGGATGCGGAGGCGACCGCGACCGCAGCAAACGTCCCGAGATGGCCGCCATAGCCGAGAAACTTGCCGACCGCATTTTCGTCACCTCCGACAACTGCCGCACCGAGGACCCGGATGCAATAATAGAGGAAATCAAGACAGGTTTCTCGAAATCCGGACTGCTGAAGACAGTTTGCATCACAGACCGCAAAGAAGCCATCAAGGCAGCCATTACCATGGCAAAGCCATCGTCTACTATCCTGATAGCAGGCAAAGGCCATGAGACCTATCAGATCATAGGTACGGTAAAACACCATTTTGATGAACGCGAAATTGTCAACGATATTTTTGAACAACTGAGATAATGCTATACCATCTTTTCAACTATCTGCAAGATACAGGATTCCCCGGAATCCGCCTGATGACCTATCTGTCGTTCAGGGCCATGGCCGCCATCGTCCTGAGCATGCTGATCGCTTTCTTCGCCGGAGGCCGCATCATCCACTGGCTCCAGCGCAAGCAGATCGGCGAAAGCATCCGCGATCTCGGCCTTGCCGGACAGATGGAAAAGAAGGGCACGCCGACCATGGGCGGAATCATCATACTGATTTCCTTGCTTGTTACCGTACTGCTGATCTGCGACCTCAGCAACATTTATATCCAGTTGCTTATCCTGACCACGATATGGTGCGGCGGCATCGGCTTCACCGACGACTACATCAAAGTGTTCAAGCACCGCAAGGAAGGGATGTCCGAGAAAGGCAAACTCATCCTGCAATTCGGCCTCGGGCTTATCATTGCCTTCACCGTATGCGTGAGCCCGGACATCGTGACCGACGAACTGGTGACCACGATCCCTTTCGTCAAAGCCCATGAATTCAACTACTCATGGCTCTCCCCATTCCATGGTCAACTTGGCGTTTACTGCTCCTGGGGCATATACATGATAATGATAATCATCGTCGTCCTGGCATGCTCCAACGGAGTCAACCTCACCGACGGACTTGACGGTCTTTCTGCCGGCACTTCTTCCATAGTGGCGGTCGTCATCGGCCTGCTGGCATATCTCTCAGGCAACGTGTTGAATTCGGAATACCTCAACATAATGTACATCCCTGGCACGGGAGAGATCGCCATCTTCATGGCAGCCCTGGTCGGAGCGCTGATAGGTTTCCTCTGGTACAACACTTTCCCCGCACAAGTCTTCATGGGCGACACCGGAAGTCTTGCCATTGGCGGAATCATCGGCGTGAGTTCCGTGCTCATCCGCAAGGAGCTCCTCCTCCCCTTGCTCTGCGGTATTTTCTTCATGGAAAGCCTCAGCGTACTGATCCAGAAGTACTATTTCAAATATACCAGACACAAATACGGAGAAGGCAGGCGCGTTTTCCTGATGGCGCCCCTGCATCATCACTACCAGAAAAAGAACATGCCCGAACCGCGCATCGTCACTCGTTTCTGGATCATCGGAATCATCCTCGCAGTAGGAACACTCGCATTGTTGAAGATAAGATAAGATAAATACTATATATGAACAGAATGGTAATTCTCGGAGGAGCCGAGAGCGGAGTTGGAGCAGCCGTGCTCGCAAAGGTGAAGGGATTCGACGTTTTCCTTTCCGACAACGGCAGCATAAAGGAAGAATACATCAAAACCCTGCGCGAATGGGACATCCCCTTCGAGCAAGGCGGGCATACAGAGGAGTTGATACTGAATGCCGACGAGGTCGTCAAGAGCCCCGGCATCCCTTCCACGGCCCCGATGATACGCAAACTCACCGCACAGGGCACCCACATCATATCGGAGATAGAGTTCGCCGCCCGTTACGACACTGCGAAGAAGGTGTGCATTACCGGGTCCAACGGCAAAACCACCACCACCAGCATCATCTATTATCTGCTTCAGAACGCCGGACTCAACGTGGGTCTGGGAGGCAATATAGGCAAGAGCTACGCAATGCAGGTGGCAACCGAGAAGCACGATTATTACGTGTTGGAAATCAGCAGCTTCCAGTTGGACAACTGCTACGACTTCCGTCCCGACATCGCAATCATCACCAACATCACTCCGGACCACCTCGACCGCTACGACTACAACTTCGAGAACTATATCCGCGCCAAGTTCCGCATTACGCAGAACCTGCGCCCGGAGGACTGCTTCATTTTCGACTCCGACGACGCCATTACCATCGAGCATCTCGACAAGATCGTACTCCAGGCCAAGATGCTGCCGTTCACTCAGAAGACGGAAGTAAAGCAGGGAGCGTTCCTGCGCGACGACAAGATAGTGGTGCGTTACGAACAGAGCGAAAGCGAAATCTACCTCAAGGAACTTGCACTCGGAGGCCGCCACAACATCTACAACTCCATGGCCGCCGCACTTGCAGCCAAAGCCGCGGGCATCGACAATGAAGTCATCCGCAACTCGCTCAAGACTTTCAAGGCCGTAGAGCACAGGCTCGAACCGGTGCTCAGCGTCGGCGGCGTGCTTTACATAAACGACTCCAAGGCGACAAACGTAGACGCAGCCTGGTATGCACTCGAGTGCCAGACCAAACCCGTCGTATGGATTGTAGGCGGCAAAGACAAAGGCAACGACTACAGCGTGCTTACCGACCTCGTGAAAGAAAAAGTGAAGGCCATCGTTTGCATGGGCGTCGACAACAGCAAGATCCACGCAGCATTCGAGCAGATCGTAGGAAGCGACAAGATATGTGACACCACCAGCGCCGAAGATGCAGTCAAGGCATCGGCAGCATTCGCCGAACAGGGCGACGTGGTACTCCTCAGCCCCTGCTGCGCAAGTTTCGACCTCTTCGACAACTATGAAGACCGAGGCGACAAATTCAAGGAAGCCGTAAGAAGACTGTAATATACGATGAGCGACAAGAAAAAGACATTCTGGAACTTCTTCGAGAACACCGAGGGTGACAAGGTGGTCTGGATCATCGTACTGATCCTGATCATGTTTTCCATCCTCTGCATCTTCTCGTCGACATCGCGTCTTCTCGGCCCCGGACAGAGCCGTCTCGACCTCGTGTTGGACCACCTGAAGATTGTGATACTTGGGATCGCTCTCATCCTTGTCTGCTATTTCATTCCAAGCCTCGGATTCTTCCGCAAGCTTTCCAGTCTCGGATTCATTTTCTCCGCCGGTCTCCTCCTCATGCTGATTTCAGGGATAGACCTGGGATTCGTCCGTTCTATCGAAATCAACGGCGCACGACGTATCATCCAGGTCGGCCCCCTGCAGCTGCATGTGAACGAGGTGGTGAAGATAGCGATGGTGCTGTATCTTGCATGGGCGATCGACGCTCACAAGAAAAAAGAACTCAAACTGTTCAAGGATAACGACAACTACCAGAAGATTTTCTACATCTATGCACCATTCCTGATCACCACGCTGTTGCTCCTGCCCGGAAGCAACTCCGCGGCCCTGTTCACGGGAGGAATAATGTTCCTCGTGATTCTGTTGGGAGGAGGTTCCGGAAAAGACATGGGCATTCTCCTCCTGTGCGGAGTGGGAGCGCTGGCGCTTTGCGTCGGAATCTACAAGATTTCCGACGGCAAGATGATGGGGCGCATAGGCACAGGCCTTTCCCGCGTCTTCGACAAAGAAGACTACGAAAGCCAGGTCATGAACTCACGCGTGGGCAGCATAGAATACTACCAGGCCCTCGACGAGATCCGTCAGCCATACAGTGCGAAGATCGCCGTGCATCAGGGAGGATTCATAGGCAAAGGGCCCGGACAGAGTACCCAGCGCTATGTAGTGCCGGACATTTCTGAAGACTACATGTACAGCTTCATCATAGAAGAGTACGGAATCCTGGGAGGGCTGGTCATCATCATCCTGTATTTGTCGCTGCTCGCCCGCAGTGCCATCATAGTGCGCAACTGCGGAAAGGACATGTATGCCAAGCTCGCGGTTGCAGGCCTTACGCTGCTTATCAGCGGCCAGGCCTTCCTGCACATCTGCGTAAACGTCGACATTGGTCCCATGACGGGGCAGACGCTGCCGCTGGTGAGCCACGGAGCATCCGCATTCCTGTGTTTCTGCATCGCCTTCGGCGTGATTCTCTCCATCAGCAAGATTGCATCGAAACGGATTGAACGCGAGCAGAAGAATGCAGATCCCCTTGTGGATTTGAGCGAAGAAATAGACGCAATGGAAAACAGTATCAACGAAGAACTCAACGAAGAAGGTTATGAAATATAAGAAAATACGTGCAATCATCAGCGGAGGCGGCACAGGAGGACACATCTTCCCGGCCATCAGCATCGCCGACAAGCTTAAGGAGCTCAACCCCGAAACCGAGATTCTGTTTGTCGGAGCCGAGGGCAAGATGGAGATGGACAAGGTGCCGGCCGCCGGCTACAGGATCGAGGGCCTGCCCATTCGCGGACTTCAGCGCAAACTCAGCTGGAAGAATATCGTTAACGACATCAAGGTTCCTTTCCTCATGCTCAAGAGTGAGAGGATGGCTGCACGCCTGATTGACGAGTTCAAACCAGACATTGCCATAGGCGTAGGCGGATTCGCCAGCGCTCCGCTGCTGCGCAAGGCCGTAGCGAAGAAAGTCCCTGCCTTGATACAGGAACAGAACGGATTCGCCGGACTCACCAACAAGATGCTCGCGAAGAAGGTACAGTGCATCTGCGTCGCATACGACGGCATGGAGCGCTTCTTCCCGGCAGAAAAGATAGTATTCAGCGGCAATCCCATCCGGAAGGAATTCCATCCCTACACGGATGCCGACAAGGCCGAAGCCTTCAGCTTCTACGGTCTTGACCCGGCGAAGAAGCACATCCTCATCGTAGGCGGAAGTCTCGGAAGCGGGACTCTCAACAAAGCAATGAGGAAATGGATATCCGACGGTTGCCCCGGAGGAGAGGATGTAGAAGTGATATGGCAGTGTGGGAAATACTATAAGAAAGGCATTGACGAATTCATGGCAGGAAAGAATCTGCCGGCCGTCCATTACTCGGATTTCATAGCTCGCATGGACCTCGCATACGCCGCAGCGGATGTGGTGATCTCCCGAAGCGGAGCATCTTCCATTTCGGAAATCTGCGCCGTGCAGAGAGCTGCCGTGTTCGTCCCTTCACCGAACGTGGCGGAGGATCATCAGACACACAATGCCATGGCCCTCGTGAATAAAGGTGCTGCCATGATCGTGAAAGACTCCGAAGCGGAAGAGAAACTGCTTTCAACGACTCTCGACCTGCTTGCCGATCCCGGGAAAATTGCAGAAATAGAGAAGAACGTAGCGCCGCTCGCAAGACTTGACGCCGCAGCGACAATTGCGGAAGAAATATACAAAATCGTATAATATGGCCTGGAACAACATTTACTTCATAGGCATTGGCGGCATAGGCATGAGCGCCATCGCACGTTATTACAAGTTCAAAGGCTATAACGTAGGCGGGTACGACCGCACGCCTTCCGATCTCACGCGCGAGTTGGAGAAGCAGGGTATCGCCGTACATTATGACGACGACATCACACGCATACCCACCCGGGTAGAAGATACGCTCGTGGTCTACACCCCGGCAGTCCCGGAAGACCTGAAAGAACTGAGATATGTAAAGGAGAACGGATACCGGGTAATCAAGCGAAGCCGCATGCTGGGCGAGATCACTGAGGGGCAGAAATGCCTTGCCGTTGCAGGTACGCACGGGAAAACCACCACGTCCACGCTCATCGCCCACATCCTCACCGACTGCGGAGAGGGCTGCAGCGCATTCCTGGGCGGCATTTCCAAGAATTACGGCACGAACCTCCTGATGAGCGAAAACAAGGTGGTCGTGGCCGAGGCAGATGAATTCGACAGGAGTTTCCTTCAGCTGCATCCCGACATCGCTGTCATCAGCGCTATGGATGCAGACCATCTCGATATTTACGGGGACCTGGCGCACGTGCAGGAAGCTTTCCGCCAGTTCGCTTCCCAGACCAAAGACACCCTGATTCTCAAACACGGGCTGCCAATAACTTCGTCCGACACCGGTGCGAAGATACTCACATATCATTTCAACGACATTTCCGCCGACTTCCATGCAGAGAACATGCATATCGATGCCCTCGGACATTTCACCTACGACCTCCACCACCCCGGCGGTGTAATCCCCGGAATCAGGGTAGGCACACTCGGCTGGGTGAACGTAGAAAACAGTGTCGCTGCAGCGGCAGTATGCCTGTGCCATGGCGTCAGCCCCGATGCCATCCGCAAGGCAATAGGCAGTTTCCAGGGAGCGAAGCGCCGTCTCGACGAGCATGTAAATACTCCCGGACTCACCTACATCGACGACTACGCCCATCACCCCAAGGAACTGTCCACCGCCATCTCCTCGATTCGCGAGATTTTCCCCGGAAGGAAACTGACAGGCATATTCCAGCCTCATCTCTATACCCGCACGCGCGATTTTGCACCCGAGTTCGCCAAAGCCTTGAGCGCTCTCGACGAGGTAATCCTGCTCGACATTTATCCCGCGCGCGAGGAGCCTATTCCCGGAATCACCTCCGAGATCATCTATAAAGATATCACGGCGCCACGCAAGATGCTCATCAAGAAAGAGGAACTGATGTCGGTGCTGGAGAAAGAAACGCCGGACGTGCTCATCACTTTCGGAGCCGGCAATATCGACCGTTTCATTGAACCCATCAAGCAGATGCTGCTCGCACGAATATGAAAAAAAGCGTGAAATACCTGCTGCTTGCCCTATGTCTGGCACTCTTTGTCTGCATCACTGCAATGGTGCTGGGCAAGGCGCGTGAGCGCAGGCATCTCACTACCTGCAACAAACTTGAAATTAGTTTCAGCGACACCCTCAATTTCGTAAGCGAAGAAGACGTGCGGGAATATCTTCGCAGGAGTTTCCCCGTATTTACGGGGCAACGCATCGACAGCCTGCGGCTTCATGAGATAGAGAAATCGCTGAATTCCCGCAGTGCCATCCTCTCCACCCAGGCATGGACCTCCGACAGCACCCTGCACATCAGCATCGTGCAAAGGGAGCCCGTTGCAAGGATGGAGACCCCCGACCATGCGTTCTACATCGACGACAGAGGCTTCATCTTCCCCATTCAGGGAAATACCGGAAAGCGTTTCCCGATCATAAAAGGGAACCTGCCACTGCACGAGCCGGCAGGATACAAAGGCTTGCCTTCAACTGAAGAAGGCCGCCTATGGGTCGGACAGATTATGGACCTGCTCAACTATATGGGCAAGAACAAGTGGGCTGCGAAGATACAGCACATGGAAGTATCTGCCGGAGGAGACCTGATTCTGGTTCCCGCAGAAGGAAAAGAAAGGATAATCTTCGGAAAGCCGGAGGAGTTCGCGGAGAAATTCGGGAAGATCGGAGAGTATTACCGCAGTATCAAACCCTCCGTCGAAGAGAATCAGTATTCAAGCGTCAACGTCAAATACAAAGGACAGATAGTCTGCAGAAGATAATAAATCATACAATAATATGGAAGACCGTTACATAGCAACAGTAGACCTGGGGACGTCGAAACTCGCCCTCTCGGTAGCCAGGATTACCGGCGAGAATGCCGAAATCCTCTACTACCGGGAGAGACCTGCCGACGGAGTGCGCTACGGCTGCATCTACAACCCCACCAAGGCATCCATCCCGCTCAAGGAGGCCATCAAGGAAGCTGAAGACGAACTCAGCATCAAAATCACCCAGGTGGTGATAGGAGTACCCCGTTACGGGGTAAAACAGGAAGTCGCAGGCGCCCGCATCGAGCGAAGCGACTCCGAGTCCTGCATCAGCCAGGAAGAGATTGACGCCATCAAGAGCATGGCCCTCGACTCGTATCCGCTGGACGATGCCGATAAACAGGAGATTTACGGTGCTTCCGCACAGTCGTTCAGCACGGATGATTCCATCAATTGCACGGAATCCGATGTGGTAGGAATGCCAAGTTCTGAACTTCAGGGCAATTTCAAAGTATTCATCGGAGTCAAGAAGGCTTCCCGAAACATAGACATCATGCTCAACAAGGCGGATGTAGCCCTCGCACGCAAGTATTTCCTTCCGCCCCTCACGGCAGAAGCCATCCTCAACGCAGAAGAGAAGGAAAACGGCGTTGCCATAATAGAGATGGGCGCAGGGGTCACCTCCGTGACCATCTATCAGGGGGGAATTCTTCGCTACTACTATGCGATTCCTTTCGGAGGGCGCAGCATAACGAACGATATCAAACTCGAATGCGGATTCACTGAAAAACTGGCAGAAAACGTCAAACTCGGATTCGGAGCATGCCAGCCCGAGAAACTGCTTACCATGAGCGACAAGATTCTCCAGATAATCGACGAAGAGAATGGATCCGACCAGCAGCTGCCTGTAAAGTATCTGTCCGAAATCATCACCGCCCGCACCCGGGAGATTCTGGACGCAATCCTTTTCAAGATTCAGGAAAGCGGTTATGCAGACCGCCTGCGCAATGGCGTGGTTCTCACCGGAGGATGCGCCAACCTTGCAGGATGCGCCAATCTGATCAAGGAAATGTCCGGCTACACCGTACGTATAGGTTATCCTCGTGCGAAGAAATTCAGTTTCAGCGGCTGCCCAGGAATCATTGAGACCGGTGCCGTTTCGACCGTCGGAATGCTGCTGTATGCCCGCGAAGACAGGCATCTCAATTGCATAGAAGAATTGCCGGCGGTGCCTGAGACAAGCGTCCCGGAGAATGCTCCGGAACCTGCCGGCACTCCTGAACCGGAAAAGGTTTCCGGCTCCGTCCTGGACCAGACGGCTTGGGAAGTCCGTAAACCGGAAAAGACCAGAGCACCAAAGAACAGCAAGGAGAACATGTTGTTCAAATG
Organism: uncultured Bacteroidales bacterium; assembly: GCA_946616385.1. Taxonomy (GTDB): domain Bacteria; phylum Bacteroidota; class Bacteroidia; order Bacteroidales; family UBA932; genus Cryptobacteroides. Next base: position 12,674 of record CAMOIZ010000012.1, read on the forward strand.
GATCAAAAAACAGACACAGAATGTAGTCAAGTCCGGCGAAGATTTCGTGGGCGGGCTGTACGACAAGATTGAAGACAATTAAACTACGAGCATTATGGGAGAAGACAATATGATTATAACCCCCTCGAACTGGGTAGTTTCCAACGAGACCATCAAGGTCCTCGGTGTAGGAGGCGGAGGATGCAATGCAGTATCCTATATGTACAACCAGGGAATCGAAGGCTGCAGTTTCATTGTCTGCAATACAGATTCCATGCATCTCATGGCATGCCCGGTGCCCAACAAGATTCAGTTGGGTCAGGGTCTTGGCGCCGGAACCAACCCCACGAAGGGACGCAATGCCGCCATCGACAGCCAGGATGAAATAACTGCCAAAGTGCTCGACACCGACACCGAGATGTTGTTCATAACGGCAGGAATGGGAGGAGGCACCGGCACCGGAGCCACCCCTGTGATAGCCAAAATGGCGAAGGACCGCGGCATCCTTACGGTAGCCGTAGTCACTATCCCCTTCCAGAACGAAGGCAAAAAGGCGCTTTCACGTGCTCTCGACGGCATTCACGAACTTGAGAAAAACGTCGACAGCATGATCATCATCAACAATGAACGCCTGTACGACTACTATGGCGACCTCCTCACTCACGACGCCTTCCCCAAGGCCGACGAGGTGCTTGCCACCGCGGTGCGCGGCATTATCGAAATCATCAAGAAGAAGGGTTACATCAATGTAGACTTCGAAGATGTAAAAACGATGATGAAGGATAGCGGAATGGCTCTTATGGGATGCGGCACAGGCTCCGGCCCCGACCGCATCGAGAAGGCCGTCAAGCAGGCCTTCGAAAGCCCTCTGCTCAACGACTTCGACCTCAAAACCGCAAAGAACGTTCTGGTAAACATAACCGGAGGTCACAACGAGCAAGGCCTCAAGATGGACGACATGAAGGAAATAAACCGCCTGATCGACGAATACACCGGCGGAGACAACAACTTCAAGCGCGGACTCATCTATGACGACAATCCGGAAATCGGCGACACCATCCATATCACTTCCATCGTGGTAGGTCTCCGCTTTGCCGATGTGATAGGTCCCGGTCTCAGCGACGCCGACAATTACATCACGATCACCAAAGACTACGTCTTCGACAAAGAAGAATTGGCCAAGGGTGACGGCATCGTCCTCCAACCCGACTCAAGTTCCCACATCGGATACGTAAGTCAGGAAAACCAGCGTGCATTCCGCTACGACCCCGACAACGCCCCCGTGCTGGTGCTGAAAGAAGGCCAGGATGTGAGCACACTAGAAAATGAACCGGCAATACGCCGTAAACCGCAAAAGAAAGAACAATGAAAAAGACTCGCGTAAGATTCGCCCCCTCCCCCACCGGCCCCCTGCACATGGGCGGTGTCCGTACAGCTTTATACAACTATCTGTATGCCAAGCAGAACGGAGGAGACTTCATTATCCGTATAGAAGATACTGACTCCCACCGCTTCGTGCCCGGAGCCGAGCAGTATATAATCGAAGCCCTGCGCTGGTGCGGCATCATCCCCGATGAAGGTGTCGACGCTGAAGGCAATGTTGTCGAGACAGCTTCCGAAAGGCATCCGCACGCTCCGTATCGCCAGAGTCAGAGGCGCGGAATCTACCGTAAATATGCAGAACAGCTGGTCGATGCCGGTTATGCCTACTACGCCTTCGATTCTGCGGAAGAACTCGCCGCAGAACGTGCCAAGGCCGAAGCTGCAGGACAGACATTCATATATAACCACGAGAACCGCATGCATCTGCGGAACTCCCTTACCTTGAGCGCTGCCGAAACGGAGAAGCTGCTTGCCGAGACCACCGACTGGACCGTGCGCTTCAAGATGCCGGAAGACGAAGTGGTGGAGATGGACGACCTGATCCGCGGGCACATCGAAGTGAATACCAGGACTCTGGACGACAAGGTGTTGTGGAAGCGTGCCGACGAGCTGCCTACCTATCACCTCGCAAACATCGTTGACGACCATCTGATGGAGATTACCGAGGTCATCCGAGGCGAGGAGTGGCTGCCGTCGTTACCCCTGCATTATCTACTTTATCGCGCCTTCGGCTGGACGGACAGCCAGCCCCGTTTTGCGCATCTTTCCCTTCTTCTCAAGCCGGTGGGCAATGGCAAGCTCAGCAAGCGCGACGGCGACAAGCTCGGCTTCCCCGTGTTCCCCCTGCGCTGGGTCAACGAGGCTGGAGAAGTCACCCGCGGATACCGCGAGGACGGTTACTTCCCCGAGGCCTTCGTGAACATGCTCGCCCTGCTGGGATGGAACCCTGGCACCGAACAGGAGCTATTCTCCATGGACGAATTGGTGAAGGCATTCAGCATGGACAAGGTGCAGAAGGCCGGTGCCAAGTTCAATCCCGACAAGGCAAAGTGGTTCAACAAGGAGTATCTCCGCATGAAGAGCGACGAGGAACTCGCGAAACTCTTTGTTCCGGTGCTTGCCGAACATGGTGTAGAGGACGATTTCGAGCATCTCGTCAAGGTCGTTCACCTGATCAAGGAGCGCGCCACTTTCGTGGCCGATTTCTGGGATATCGCCTGGTATCTGTTCAAGGCGCCGGAAACCTATGCAGAGAAAGATGTCGCCAAGTTCTGGAAGCCCGAGAACGTGGAACCCGCCCTCAAGGTTGCGGAATTCATCGCAGCGTACGAAGGAGAATGGAACAAGGAGTCGCTGGAGACGGCCCTGGAAGAGTTCATACGTTCAAATGAATGGCCCATGGGCAAGGTTATGAACTGCATCCGCCTCGCCCTTACCGGCTCCGGCAGCGGCCTTGGAATCGCCGACGTAGTGATATTGATTGGCAAGGAAGAGTTCAAGAACAGGATTGAAAAAGCAATAAACACATTAGGAAAATGAAAATAGGATTATGCAGCGACCACGCAGGCGTGGAATATAAGGCAAAATTGATTTCGTATCTGCTTGGCAAAGGATACGAAGTAGTCAATTTCGGCACTGACAGCACCGACAGTTGTGATTATCCGGATTTTGCACATCCTCTTGCTACGGCAGTGGAGAAGGGTGAGTGCGACCTCGGAATCGCAATCTGCGGCACAGGCAACGGAATGGCAATCACCCTCAATCATCACAAAGGGATCCGCGCCGGTCTTGCCTGGAATACGGCAATCGGAGAATTGGTGAAGGAGCACAACAATGCCAATGTGCTGGTGCTGCCCGCACGTTTCATCTCCTACAGGATGGCCGTATCGATAGTGCGCACCTGGCTGAATACCGAATTCGCAGGAGGACGCCATCAGCGTCGCATCGACAAGATAACTGCCTGCTAAAACAGTGTAAGCCTGTAGCCGATTGCGAGGTTGAAGGAAGCCGGATGGGCCGTGTAGTACGTCTCTATGTGGTTTCCACCGACGAAGTGATATGAGAATCCAGGCTGCACGAAAAGGGCGCTGTGCTCCGTAACATTCCACTGTAGCCCGGCGCCAGCGTTCAGCGACCAGATTCTGTCTTTTTGGAGGGTATCGTCATTTGATGACGACACCCTTTTTCCATTCATATATGACGCATACTCCTGATGCACGCTTGTCGCATATTCATACATGGGTCCGGCAGTCAGGTAGAAACTGAACCGGTTCCACTGCAACGCATTATAGTTGACATACAGGGGGACGCCCATATATTCCACCTGCCGGTCCGTTTTCTTCGTGCTGTTACCGGATACAATGCTTATGGAGGTATTCAAGGTAGAAAGGCTTACGCCGGATTCAACTCCCCATCTCTCTCCAATGTTACATTTCAAACTCAAAGCTATTCGGGCGGACT
>CAMOIZ010000013.1 GCA_946616385.1 uncultured Bacteroidales bacterium
ATCCAGATCGACATCCCCGAGTACGACATCGACTTCAAGGACATCGACGTGGATCCCATCTATCGTGGCGACTGGGAGAAATACGGATTCTTCGACATCAAGGCAAAGAACACCGTTCCTACCGTCCGCGCATACTCGATGGCTTCCTATCCTGCCGAGAAGAACATCATCAAGCTCAATGTGCGTATCGCCACTCCTCCGTTCGACCGCAGTCAGCCCAAGGGTGTATTCAAGATGCTGCCGGTTCCTCCCGGAATCTCTTCATCATACGTATTCACCCGCAAACCTGGCGACAAGGTCACCATCAGCGGTCCTTTCGGCGAGTTCCTCCTCCCGGAGAACGACCCCAAGGATATGGAGTACATCTTCGTGGGCGGCGGCGCCGGAATGGCACCTCTGCGCAGCCACATCATGCACCTCTTCAAGACCCTCAAGACCGACCGCACCGTGCACTTCTTCTATGGAGCACGCAGCCTTGTGGAGGCCTTCTATCTCGAAGACTTCGCCGAGATCGAGAAAGAGTTCCCGAACTTCAAGTTCCACCTCGCACTCGACCGTCCGGATCCCGCTGCCGATGCAGCAGGCGTGGCCTATACTCCCGGCTTTGTGCACAATGTGATGTACGAGACCTACCTCAAGAATCACGAGACTCCCGAAGACATCAAGTACTTCATGTGCGGCCCTCCTATGATGGTCGGCGCCGTGAACGGACTGCTTGACAGCCTCGGAGTACCTCCTGAAAGCATACTCTACGACAACTTCGGTTAGTAGGTTAGAATTGTAGGTAAAAACTTTTTGACCCATCGGAAACTTATACTTTTCCGATGGGTTTTCGTATTGCAAACTTAAAAAGACACATTAAAACTTAAAATTCACGGCTTTTCGTCACTATTTTTTTGAGCCGCGGAACTGCCTGCGTAGCTTTGCACCATAATGAAACGCGGACCGATGCGGCAGAATTCTCCAGGGCATCCGCCCACAGGCAATCTGCCTCACAGACTAAACTGGTTTCTTTTTTTATTGTTGCACACGGAAATGCCGCAAAGGTTCACCAAAAACCAAGGCCCCGGGGCCTTCGCACTGATCACGGCCGTGATGGTTCTGGTCGGATGCGTAAAGCCCGGGGCCTTGTTCATACAAAATCAGGACACGGATTCGCTTGCGGTTCACATCAACTCCCTGTTACCTTACGACCACTTGGATATACTGATATATGAAGACACGCTCACACAACCCCTTAAAGCGCATTACCGCCTAGGCAGCGACAGGCATTTTCACCTGCCATGTGCGCCCGGCGACAAGATAATCGCCGCCCTTGCCGACCTGGACGGAGTGCTGACAGAAGATAAGATTCCAGGCAGTTTTTCAGTTCTTGAGCAGCTTACCATGAACTATGCCGATGAAAACCCTGACGCTCCCCTCCAGTCAGCCCTGGCATCTGTTTCAGAAGGTCAGAGATGTGAACTCACACTCCTCCCCCTTCTGTGCAGTGTCGATATAGGGAACATCAGCATTGTCGGCGACTCTCCCCTGCTGGATCCTGTCGTGCAGCTGGTGGGAGTGAATGCATACGCAAGAGTTTTCCAATATACGGGATTTCATCCTACATACACCCTCGAAAGTCCGCAGCCCCTTAAGTATCCACTTATGATGATCAGGGATATTCCTTTCGATATAGGCAACACTCCCCGTATGGCAGGAGTCCGCCTATACTGTTATCCGAACGAAGATGAAGACGGACCCGGGAGAGCCGGCACATCACTTTTGGTCAGCGGAAATTGCCGCACCGAAAAACGTCAATTCAGGATTCCTCTCGGCGCAATCAGCCGCGGAGCCAAAATCTGCATGGACGTAGAATTGAAATCAAGTAATTATGATTAACTTTGTAAACCATGACCAAAGTAATCACATATGGCACTTTCGATCTGTTCCATCAAGGTCACATCAATCTTCTGAAACGGGCCAAAGCCCTCGGAGATTATCTCATCGTAGGCGTAACCACCGACAACTTCGACCTCGAAAGAGGGAAGCTGAACACCTGCAACAATGTAATGGAACGCATCGAGGCGGTACGGTCTTCCGGACTGGCGGACCAGATAATCATAGAAGAATATCGCGGCCAGAAAATCGACGACATACACCGTTACGGAGTGGACATCTTTGCGATAGGTTCGGACTGGACCGGATATTTCGACTATCTCAAGGAGTTCTGCAAAGTAGTGTATCTTCCCCGCACGGAAGGCATATCCAGCACGCAGCTGCGCGATGAAAGGAACACTGTCGAAATCGGAATGATAGGCACGGGCAGCATTGCAAGGCGTTTTCTCGACGAAGCGGAATTCGTATCAAACTGCAGTATCACGGCGGCATACAATCCCGACGCCGCACAGTGCGAAGCCTTCTGCAAAAAAGCCGGCATAGAGGCATGCAAGAGCACCGGTGAACTCTTTGCGAAATGCAACTCGGTCTATATAGCATCCCCGCATTTCACCCACTACGATTATGCGAAAGCCGCTCTTGCTGCCGGAAAGCACGTCCTCTGCGAAACTCCTCTGGTGCTGAAAGAATCCGAGGCCAAAGAGCTTTTCGCTCTTGCCAAAGAGAAATCGCTGGTGCTCATGATGGCTCACAAGACGGCCTACTGCCCGGCATTCGGCCATCTTATCGCCCTGCTCCAGTCCGGAGCGATCGGAGACATTGTAGACATCAACGCCGCAACCTCGACACTGACGGACGAGAACGATCCCAAAATGGACAGCAGGCTGTTCGGCGGGAGCATGAACGAGAATGCATGTTTTCCTCTGCTCCCCATCCTCAGGCTCGCGGGAACGGACTACAGGGACTGTTTCTTTATTTCCAAGATGAAGGACGGGGTGGATATCTACACCAAAGGTCTGCTCGTATGCGACCATACCGCCGCCTCGTTCGAGGTAGGGCTCGGTGCGAAAACAGAAGGCAGCCTCGTGGTTTCCGGCACGAAGGGATACGCATATGTACCGGCTCCATGGTGGAAGACTTCCTATTTCGAGCTCCGCTACGAAGACCAGAACCAGAACAAGAAATACTTCTATCCTTTTGCAGGAGAAGGTTTACGTTACGAAATAAAAGAATTCATTTCCGCGATATTGGCAAAAGGGTATTTCTACTCCAAACTGCCTGTCAAGGAAATACTTGCGATGACAAGAATCCAGGAAGCGTTCATCGCAGGAAGAAATGTAAGACATCTGAAGTGATTATGCATTCCTACGCATTTCCGGGAGATCTCTCCCCCGAGATTTCATCCATCGGTTCCCAACCCATTCCATATATGAGGACAGCCGAGTTCTCCGGCATCGTTCTCGAAAGCGAAAGGATCCTTCTGGATCTGATTCATTGCAGCGGCGGACGCACCATCATATACACAGGCTCGGGCACCGGGGCGATGAGTGCCATCGTCGAAAACTACGTCAGCACGTTCAAGAAGGCATTTGTCATAGACGGGGGCTCTTTCGGACACCGCTGGGCGCTGTTGTGCGAGTACTATGGCATACCCTTCGTCCATTACAAAGTTCAGTTCGCAAAAGACATAGACTACGAAGACCTCGGGAAAAAAGTGCGGGAAGAGGGAGCCGGAGTGCTGCTGTGCCAGCACGACGAAACATCCTCCGGAGTGCTCTTCGACGCCGGGAAGATAGGAAAGATATGCAAGGCCAACGGCGTTTCCCTCGTACTCGACGTGATAAGCAGTTTCCTTGCCGAGCCATTCAACATGGATGAAGTCGGCGCCGACATCTGTGTCACCAGCACCCAGAAAGGCCTGAATGTTCCCCCCGGTCTTTCAGTCCTGTTTTTCAGCCGCAAGCTGGACGGTTACAAGTTCGCGCACAGGGGCTATTACTGGGATTTTGAAGACAATTTCAGCAACCTGCGTCGCGGTCAGACGCCGTTCAGTCCCGCTACGATCATATTCCTGCAATTGCACGCAAGGCTGAAACAACTTGAGGCGGAAGGCGGCGAAATGCGTAATATCGAAGCCGTTCATCACAGGGCCAAAGTATTCCGGTCGCAGTGCAGCAAATACGGTTGGGAGATGCCTGCCGAATCCCCGACTTTCGCCATCACGGCGATCCAGACGAAGGATACGGAAGAAAGGCGGATATTCCGGGGTCTTATTGAGAAGTATCAGACATTCATCATGCCCGGCGGAATTCCCGGACATTACAGGATATCGCACATGGGGCTTCAGACCGACGAGGAACTGGAACTGCTGGCAGCCAGGATCAACGAATTCTCCGGACTCAGATAATATAGACTTCCAGCTTATGTGTCTTCCGCTGATCCGCAGGCGGCAATTGCATATAATCGCCGAACTGTTGCGTCAGAAAGCGGTCCCAATCTTCGAAGGCCATGTATTTCCCGCCTTCGAACTCCAACTCGGTATAGTGCTCGAACAATGAACGGGGGAACACCTCGACACACCCGTTGTAAACGACGGATACCGCCCCGCAGTATTCGGAAGACTCGAAAGGATAGGTCTTCAGCAGATTCTCGCAGTGCCTGAACCACCAGTCCAGAGTATGCAGATGGGCCTCGGCCACGGCGAGCAAGGGACTGGAGAACAAAGGTTTATAGCGCAGGCGCATGCGATGTGTCTGCTTGCAAAGGTACTTTTCCCAATTCATGCGGTCCTGCTCGGCGGAAGGCTTCCCGTCCACAGGAAATATATCTATGTTGAGGCCGAACCTGTAATACTTCCCTCCTTCCCTGGAAACGGTGGAAGGATCGTGGACCTTTGCAAAAAAGTTGACGAAATCCGCCTCGTCATTCTTCGTGCCGTAAAGACACTTGTACCTTCTCCCCTTGTAAGCGGCGACGAAACGCTCGAAATCGGGCCTGGGCATAAGCAGGTCGATATCGTCATCCCACGGAATGAATCCCTTGTGACGAACGGCGCCAATAAGAGTGCCGTAGGCGAGGGAATAACGGATGCCGTTCTCACGGCAAAAGGCATCCACATCTTTCAGAATGCAGGCAAGGGCTTCCTGAATCTCGGAATGAGACAGTTTTTTCATAATCCGACAAGATCGCGGACCGTTTCATCTATAAGTTTCCTGTCTTCAGGGCCGGTCCTGTCCACTGAATTCAGGCACATATACTTGTAGTTTCCCTTTCTGAAGCGCTCCAGTTTCTTGCGTATATAGTCTTTCCCGGATCTGGTTTCCATATAGAAAAGATTACCCTTGACAGGCTTCAGATCCAGTCTCCCGCTCCGCCAGAGAGAGACAAACTGCACTTCCTGGGGAGTAAACTGGTCCGGGTTGCGGAATCGGAACGAGATGTTTCTTTTCAACTCTTCCGGATGCTCCCCATACCAGTTCTCAAACCAGAGCCGGCTCAATGGCCGTGGTGTATGGTTCAGTCTCAGATAGCGGAAACGGGCGCCGGCAAGGGCTGCGCCGTTGAGCATCAGGCCCTTGAACGTCACCTTCCTGTGCCCGTTCTCCTTTTTCTTCAAGGCGCGCGTGAAACGGTCGAATGCGATGCAGGAGCGAACAGCATGGCAAACCGGTGTTCCGTCCTGTGCAAAGAAATCTTCCGGGGCAAGCGGACGGCAGACGAGAAAATCGTCATTGAACTCCACATAATGATCGGACAAGCCGGGTATACGCCACGTCATGGTCTCGATCGCCACGGAATTGAAAACCGGCAGGAAATCCTCGTAACCGCGGAATATCCGCTTATGGTCCACTACTTCTACCGGGATATTCCCGTCCTGCACATGCGGGTCCTGGCCGTCGGTAACAATCCATATCTTGCGTATGAACGGAGCATATCTGCGAATGGATGCGACACACCAGTGAATCTCTCCGTCGTTCGCAAACCTTGTAGGCCCGGCGACGTCGTTCTCGGTAAAGGCCCTTTCGGGAGCATACCCCCGCATCTTGGAGCGATGCACGGGGTCCGACCCGTCCACCCAGGTTATAACCGCATCTATAGGGAAAGCACTCATGATTCGAAACGGGATTTGTCCGGAAAACGGCTCTCGAAGGCGGCAAGCATCTCTTCACGCATCTGCAGGTATTTATCGTCCGTCATCTCCACGTCGTTGATGCAGGCGAAAGACGTCGCCGGCCTGCGGATGAACTCTGCAATCTGCGCTCCGCTGTATACGCCTTGCGAGATGTGTCTGTTGGAGATTCTTTCGGGAATCATCCGTCCGCTGAAATACATGTAGTCCAGATACAGGTACTGATTCGGATTCTCCGGCCTGCGGAGACGCGAACTCTTTGCCATTATCTCGGCTTCGAGGGCCATGAAGCAATCCTGCGAAGCGCTTTTCAGCATAGGGGAACAGATGTGCTGCGGACGGACGAAGAAAGGGCTTCTCCCCTTTCCGAGAGCCTTGCGCGCCATATCGGAAGACGCCTTGCACTGCTTCTTGTACATATTCCCTGCAAAAAGATGCCACGACATGCCCATGACACCCTTTCCGTCCCGGAAGAAATCTTCCTTCCTGCAGACTGCGAGTGGGAACATGTCGTCATTGAAATAAATGAACTCCTCGGCAAGTCCGGGAATCCGGTGCAGGAACATCTCTATGGTGCAGCTGTTGAATACGGGCAGAAGTTCGGAAGGGATAATGTCCTCGTGAAGGACCACATGCAGATTCTCCCTGTCCGCCCATGCAGGCACCTGACTGCTGGAGGACACCACCAACCACACGTTATCTATGAATGGAAGACAGGTCTCGATCCCGCGCAGCAGGTACTTCAGCGTACCCCAGTCCCGGAAACGTTTTTCGAGCAAGGGCTTGCCGGCGAACTTCTCATAATCGGCACGCCAGACCTCGTCCAGGCCGTCCACGTATGTAATTACAGCGTCCATTATCTATTCTTCAAATATTCCACCAAATAAGCAGTCTCATCGGTCTGGATAGCTCCTACGCCAAGTTCGCGGATGAGCCAGCCGTACCCTGCAAGCGGGTCTTTCAACGAAAGTGCATCATCGTGCCCGCCGCAAAGGGACCCCCACATCGTATTCACCCAAATCCTCCGACGCCCGCCGGACAAAGCGCCTGCAATGGTGAGAGCCGGATGGGAATCATCGTTGAAGACCCATTCATAAATGCCGGGAGAGAGCGCCTTCTCATATTCTTCGATGCGGGCAAGAGCTCCTCCGCTGCATAAATGGATTATGGGCATGAAGATGACGTCTCCGGCATCTTCCCCCATCAGGGCCTTGGCCTCTTCCGCACGCATGCCGCTCTTGAATATTATCTGATTCAGAGTCCCTGTCCTGCGCGCTATCCGGACTATCTGCCGGAAATGCCGGAATGCCTTGTCTATGTTTATCATGACGCGGCCCTTGGAAGCAAGCAAAGCTTCTTCGAGGCTGGTGGCACCTGCCGGCCGGAAGAGAACGGGACCGTGATGCAGGATAAGTTCTCCGCCAAGAGTTCTGCGTACATCCACCTCAACTATATCCGCCCCGGCAAGGATGGCTGCTTCGATGGAAGCCACCGAATTCTCGGGCACATCCTTCCAGTCTCCCCTGTGAGAAGCGACCAGGACACTCCTGTCCGAAGGATCGAGCAGGCGGACGCGGATGGAATCCGCACGCGTCTGTGCAAGGGCCGAAACCGACATCAGCGCGGAAGCCGCTATGAACAACCACCTCTTCATTGCCTGCGAAGGTATTGAGCCGTGAATGAGTCGCACTCCTCCACCATCTTCTCCGGAGTTCCCGCATAGACTATCTCGCCACCTCGGGCTCCTGCATCAGGGCCCAGGTCGATTATCCAGTCGGCGCTGCGGATGACGTCCGGATTGTGCTCTACCACCACCAGGGAGTGTCCTGCATCGAGCAGGGCGTCGAAAGCCTTCAGGAGTTTTTCCACGTCATAGAAATGCAGTCCGGTGGTAGGCTCGTCGAAGATGAACATTATCTTCTCCTTCTTCTTGTTCTCCGAGCTGAGCGAAAGGAAATAGGCCAGTTTGATCCGCTGGCTCTCACCGCCTGAAAGTGTGCTGCTGCTCTGGCCTAGCTTCAGATATCCAAGCCCGACATCCACCAATGGCTGCAGCTTGCGGGCGATATTCCGGGCCGGATCTTCCTTACCCTGTGAGAAGAACTCGATTGCATCTTCTATGCTCATGTTGAGTATGTCGTCGATGTTCTTCCCGCGGTAGCGCACCTCGAGCACATCCTGCTTGAAGCGCTTGCCTCCGCATTCCTCGCAGACCATCGTGACGTCCGACATGAACTGCATGGGTATGGTGACGACACCTTCTCCCTGGCACTCGGGGCAACGGCCGCCTTCCTGGTTGAAAGAGAAGTAAGAAGGGCCGTAACCGTTGATTTTGGCATACTGCTGGTCGGAGAGAAGCTTGCGTATCTCATCGTAAACCTTCAGATATGTCACAGGATTGCTGCGCGTGCTCTTGCCTATGGGGTTCTGGTCGACATACTCGACCCTGCTGATGCGGTCGAGGTTCCCGGACAGACGCCTGTGAGTGCCGGGGAGGTCGCCGGAATCGTTCAGATGACGATACAGAGCCGGGTACAGGATGTCGCCGACAAGGGAGGATTTACCGGAACCGCTTACGCCGGTGACTACCGTGAGAGTCCTCAACGGGAACTCGGCGGTAACGTCCTTGAGATTGTGTTCCATCGCGCCTTCCACCTTGATGGAATAGTTCCAGCTGCGCTTGCTGCGTTGGTATCTCGGCCGGCCGGCCAGGTACTGAAGGGTAAGGCTGCGTTGGAGGCCTGCGCCGGCGTCTTCAGCCTTTCCATGATATATCACTTCGCCGCCGTTGACACCCGCCAGCGGGCCCATGTCGATGAGCAGGTCTGCGGCGCGGATGATATCTTCGTCATGCTCGACTACGAGCACAGTATTTCCAAGGTCGCGAAGACGGCGGAGGACGCCTATCAGGCGTTCGGTGTCCCTTGAATGAAGTCCGATAGAGGGTTCATCCAGTATATAAAGAGAGCCTACCAGCGAACTGCCGAGTGCGGTCACCAGGTTCACCCTCTGGCTTTCTCCTCCGGAAAGGGTGTTCATGGTCCTGTTCAGCGTGAGATAGCCGAGGCCCACATCGTCGATACATTCGAGGCGGGAGATTATTTCCTGCAGTGGCTCTGCAATAGTCTCCAGCTCGATCTTTTGAAGGCCTGCGCCGGACTCCGGCATGCCGCGCGACAACGAACGGAAGAAAACGAGAGCATCTTCTGCCGTCATGTTCAGTATGTCGGCGATGGTTTTTCCGGCGACTTTTACATAGAGAGCCTCTTTGCGGAGCCTGCTGCCATGGCATTCCGTGCAGGCAGTCCGTCCGCTGAAGCGGTTCTCCATGAATTTGTACTGTATCTTGTATCGCTGGGTATGGACCCAGTCGAAAAACTCGTTGATGCCTACTATGCTTTCCTCGTCGCCTTCTACGCTGTGGCCGTTCCAGATGGCATCCTTCTCCTTCTCCGTCAGATTGCAATATGGTTCAAAAGGGCGTATGCCGTAACGGGGGGCGACATGCACGAGATGTTGGGTGAACCACCCCATCTTGTCGCCGCGCCAGCAGGCAATGGCTCCGTCGTATATGCTTTTGGTCTTGTCCGGGATGACCAGATCTTCGCTTATGCCTATTATTTTTCCAAGTCCGCCGCAGACGGGACATGCCCCCAGCGGAGAGTTGAAACTGAAAAGATAGTCATCCGGTTCGCGGAAGGTAATTCCATCCAGTTCGAAACGGCTGCAGAAATCTTTGCTTTCCAGGTCGGAAACCAGACGGATGTCGCCGCGGCCACGGGAGAATGCGTCAGAAATGGAGGAGAGCAGGCGGGTGCGAAGATCGGTATCGCTGACGTAGGAAGCCGGATCGGAGACCTTCAGACGGTCTATCAGCAGCATTGCATCTTCCGGATAATTCCCGTCAAGTTGCAGGACGTCTTCGATACTCACGGCCTTTCCGTCGACAAACAGGCGGGAATAGCCGTCTTCCTTCAAGCCCAGCATGAGTTCGACCTTGTCGCCGCGTTGTTTCCAGTTGAGATCTGCAAGTATGTAAAGTGTCCCCGGAGTATTCTCTTCCAGCCAGCGCATTACATCGGCCGGGCTGTCCTTGTGGACTTCCCTGCCGCTGACTGGGGAATAGGTGCGGCCCACCCGTGCGAAGATCAGACGCAGGAAGTCGTATATTTCAGTCGTGGTTGCAACCGTCGAACGCGGATTCTTGACGTTCACCTTCTGTTCTATCGCTATCGCAGGAGGTATTCCGTCGATCAGGTCCACATCCGGTTTGCTCATTCTGCCAAGAAACTGCCTGGCATAGGATGAAATGCTCTCCGCAAAGCGGCGCTGGCCTTCGGCATAGAGGGTATCGAATGCCAGTGAGCTCTTGCCGCTTCCGGATATGCCGGTCACTACCACGAACTTGTCGCGCGGAATCTCAAGGTCAATGTTCTTGAGATTGTTGACCCTGGCGCCCTTTATGATGATGGATTCACTCAAATCTTACAAATTTACGCATTTTTCTCTCACAAAGGATATATCCCGGCACCTATATAATCAATAAGGGACTGCGGGTTGATTTTGAACTGCAATCCACGAACTCCGGCGCTGATGTATATGTAATCGTATAGCAACGCCGATTCAAAAATAAAGGTCGGCAGAGGCTTCTTCATGCCTATCGGGGAGCAGCCTCCGCGGATATATCCCGTTTCCGGGAGGAGTTCCTTCATGTGAATCATTGCAGCAGACTTGTTGCCGGAAATTCTCGCGGCAACTTTCAGGTCGACTTCCATGTCGCCCGGCATTACGCAAACGAAGAGTCCATTCCTGTCGCCGCGCAGAACCAGTGTCTTGAAAACCTGTTCTATCGGTTCATCGAGCTGCTCCGCGACATGATCAGCTGCCAGATTGTTTTCGTCGACCTCGTAAGGCACAAGTTCATAGTTCACTCCTGCTGCATCCAGGAGTCTGGCAGCGTTTGTCTTCTGTATGTTCGTAGAAGTCATAGAACGCAAAGGTACGCAAAAAGGATGTAGGATTTTTTAAAAAAGAGTAAAAAATAATTTGCAGAAATTGAAAATATACCTATCTTTGCATCCGCGTTTCGGCGCAACCAGACTGGTGCGGTAGTTCAGCTGGTTAGAATGCCGGCCTGTCACGCCGGAGGTCGAGGGTTCGAGTCCCTTCCGCACCGCAAACAAATCAACCATTCCATTCGGGATGGTTGGTTTCGTTTATGGTAAAAATGAGTATCTTCGTAAATTGGATACACGCACCTACATAGCCATAGACCTCAAGTCGTTCTACGCCTCGGTAGAGTGCGCGGACAGGGGGCTTGATCCTCTGACTACCAATTTGGTAGTGGCAGATGCATCCCGCACGGAAAAGACCATCTGCCTTGCAGTGTCACCTTCCTTGAAGGCGTACGGAATAGGAGGCCGTGCGAGACTCTTCGAAGTCGTCAGGCAGGTCAATCGCATTAATGGAGAGCGCCTGCTACGCATTCCCGGGAGGCGCTTTTCCGGAGTTGCAACGCAGGACCCGGAAGTACGTTCAGACCCGACCAAAGCCCTCGGTTACCTGATCGCTCCTCCACGCATGCACCATTACATGGAGGTAAGCAGCCGCATATACGACATCTACCTCAAGTACGTATCCTCCGAAGACATTCACGTGTATTCCATCGACGAGGTTTTCATAGATGCCACACAATATCTGAGAATCTACAAAACCACTCCACACGACCTCGCCATGAGAATGATACGCGACGTACTGAAGGCAACCGGCATTACCGCCACTGCCGGCATTGGGACGAACATGTATCTGGCAAAGATTGCGATGGATATCGAAGCCAAGCATAGCGAACCGGATGCCGACGGTGTGCGCATAGCATCGCTTGACGAGATGAGTTTCCGCCGAAAATACTGGGCACACCGCCCGCTCACGGATTTCTGGCGTATCGGGCGCGGGCTCGCCGCGCGCCTGGAAATGAATGGAATGCAGACTTTTGGCGATGTCGCCCGCACATCGCTGCTGAACCCCGATAAACTCTATCGCATTTTCGGGATCAATGCCGAACTTATCATAGACCATGCGTGGGGTTGGGAACCATGCACCATAAAGGACATCAAGGCTTACCGCCCCGAAGGACACAGCATTAGCAGCGGGCAGGTACTGGCCGAACCTTATAGCTTCGAAAAAGCCCGCACCGTAGTACTCGAAATGGCCGACTCGCTCGCCATGCAAATGGTTTCAAAAAGAATACTTGCAGACCAGCTCATTATCAGCATAGGTTACGACAGCGATTCGCTGAACGGCAAAAACGGAGCCGGATACCATGGCCCGGTAGACAATGACTGGTACGGGCGTCCTGTGCCCAAGGCGGCCAATGGCTCGATCAACCTTGGCCAGCAGACGTCTTCGTCACAGTTGATACTGAAGGCGGCGGGCGAACTGTTCGATCGCATCGTCAACAGGAATCTCTTGGTCAGACGCATGTATGTAGTTGCAAATCATGTAGTTCCCGAAGACCAGGCAGAAGCCGTGCAGTTGGACCTCTTCCAGGAAGAACACGACACGAAGAAAGAGCGAAGCCGCCAGGAGGCCATTCTCGAAATACGGCGCAAGTTCGGCAAGAACGCCATCCTCAAGGGCATGAATTTCGAAGAAGGCGCCACCGCGATTGAGCGCAATAAACAGATAGGAGGCCACAAGGCATGAAAGACATATCAGAATACCTGGATATAATAGAAATGGCGCATCCGGATCCAGATCCGATACGCCATCCCAGAATGTCGATGCACGAGCGTGCCGCCCAATTCGCTCCCTTCGCAGCGCTGACGGGCTTCGACGAAGTCATTTCCGACACCGCCGACGCTCATAATTCCATTTAATCTTCCCACATGAATCTCAGCATGGCCGGGGTCTTGCTGTAGTCGTAGATACGGATGTAGTCCATCCCGTAGAGACGGATGTGAGAGTCGCCGCCGCCGTCGTCGATGTCGTCACCGACGAACAGGCACTCGTCGAGAGTGTATCCATGCTCATGTGCATATCGGAGGGCTGCGTCGAATTTATTGTACTGCTTAGGAGTAAAATCGAAGGAAGTCGACCCACCGATGTAGACAGCATAGTCCTTGAATACTTTCAGCACTTCGGGATACATCGCCCTGCGCTTGGCCTTGTCGGGGTCGAATTTCAGTTTTTCGTATTTGTCGGGGGCTGTCCCGAGCAGGCCGAAAGTGACCATTCCGCTGGCGTGGTATTCGATGGGATCACCCTGATAGGCTGTATATCCGTACTTCTCGCGGAAGTACCGGCACCACTTGTCGAAGAAAGCCGTGTCGGCCGGAGCGGTATCCTCGCGAATGATCTTGAATTCCCCGTCGACCATTGCGCTCTCCTGCATACCGTAATTGCCTACTATCGGCACAGGGAAGTCGCCCATCTGATGATATACGCGCGGGCAATTGCCTGCGGCCATCATCACGACGTCATACTTCTCGCAGAGTTTTTCCATCAGTTCGCGGGCAGCAGGCTCGAGAGGCATGCGGTGCTCGGTAAGAGTGGCATCCAGATCGAAGAGCAGCAGTTTCTTGGATTTCATCTTCGCCGCATCCTTCACCGGATCAAGTTCGGTAGGATTGGCGGAAAAGCAGATCTTGACCACATCGTTGATATCCCCGCGCATCGACTCGGGCAGCTTGAAGTTCAGGAAACCGTCGCGATATATGTAATCAACTTTCTCGCGTGTGCGGAGAAGCGTCACCGAGTATGGCGCCCTGCCTGTCCTGACGCTGACCTGCCCCTTGAAACTAGGCAGCACGTGGGCATACCAGATATCCGAAGACTGAGGCTTTTCGCCGACATGACAGGCCCGTGTCGTAAGAGGCACGTTGCTCAACTCAACTCCAGGGGTAGGACCGCATCCTATAAGGGATTCCTCGCCGGTGGCCATCCAATCCTTGAGCAAGGCTATCTGCCTGTAGAAGTTGGGATGCATGTCACCGGATCCGGAAGGGCCCACGTTCGGAAGGAAGTTGCCACCCAGCGACCTGGATGCGACAAATTCCTCCATGAACCAGCTGAGAGGGCGGAAGACGCCTTTAGTGTTGTAGCCCCATCCGCCTCCTTTGCCTGTCCAGATATGGCAATGCTCCCACCACTGCGACGGCACGTACGTAGGGGTCAGGCATTCGAAAGGAGTGGTGAAATCCCCTATCCTCATGGAGGTTCCTCCGGGATTGTCGGGGTTGACTATGTTCCCCCAGCGGTCGTTTATGACGATGTCCGGCTGCAGCGAGCGGATCCAGGCATAGACGCGCTCCGTCTGCAGGTCGCTTACGGGGATGCCGTACCAGCCCATTCCGTCCAGCCACAACACATCGATCTTGCCGTAATTCGTAAGCAATTCCTCGAGCTGGGCTATAACGTATGCAAAGAACTTTTCGAAGTCCTTACGGTTCTGTACGGTGTCCTTGACAGGACCCCGCTTGCCCCATGTTTCAACATCCCATTCTGTATCAGGGCGATAGCCCGGATAATGCCAGTCCTGAGGGGAGAAGTAGAAGCCCACGCGCATGCCAGTCTTATGGCAGGCATCCACATATTCCCGCACCAGGTCCCGTCCGCCAAGATACTGCTTGACGCCGATGCCGTAGCGTGAGGGCCAAAGGGCATAGCCGTCGTGGTGCCGGGTGGTCAGCACGGCATATTTGAAGCCGGCGTCCCTAGCCGCAGTCAGGTAGCTTTCGAAGTAGTTCCCGGGCTTGAAGTGGTTGGCCTGGTCATAATACTCCTGCCTGCTGTGGTAGTCCCCTCCCCATTTGTAGCCTTTTATCATGTTCCAGGATGGCTGGGCGCCGATCATAGAATGGATGCCCCAATGAAGGAACAGGCCCAGACTCGCGGAAGGGAACCATTGCGCACCATGAGCTGGATTGGGGAAATGAATGTTGCAAGCTGCGGTGGTGGCAGATGTGCCTGGCTTTTGCGGCCAAGCAATGCCGGGACCGGGCTCCCCCTGTGGGACACGGCCCGGCCCTTTGCTTGGCGCGGATGGCCCTGTAGCGGGCACATCTGCCGCCAACAGTTCCTGCGCACGCTTCAAATCCGACTTGGAAATGCGGTAATCCCGCGAATCAATCTGCCATTGGGCAAAAGCCCCGGCGCAGAGCGTCAGGGCCAGCAAAACTGTGATAAACCTTTTCATCTAGTCTCCGAGGGTTGCGACCATTACGGCCTTGATAGTGTGCATACGGTTCTCGGCTTCGTCGAATACAATACTCGCAGGGCTCTCGAACACATCCTCGGTAACCTCTACTCCGTCGAGGCCGAACTTCTGGAACACTTCCTCTCCGGCCTTGGTCTCGCGGTTATGATACGACGGCAGGCAATGCATAAACTTGCACTTGGGATTGCCTGTGCGCTCCATCAGCGAAGCATTCACCTGATAGGGCTTGAGCATCTCTATACGCTCCTTCCAGACGGAATCCGGCTCGCCCATCGACACCCAGATATCGGTGTAGATGAAATCGCA